>JANMHY010000104.1:0-11754 GCA_031375525.1 Burkholderiales bacterium | reverse complement strand
TTGGCTCTCTGCCAGCTCCAAGCGCAGCTTGTAGCCGTCGGCGCTGCTGTGCTGCAGCGTCGTCAGCGTCTCGAGCAGGCGCGTCGTGCGTGCGACAGCATCGCCGGAACGGCCCGCCCACCTCAGGTAGCGCGCGTCGGCGATTGCTTGCACGGCTCGATCTCTCATGGCGGGCTCGAGACGTGCCTCGGCGACAGAGAAAAACCTCGCCGCCGCCTGCACATCGCCGTACAGCAACTCGACCTCGAGCTGTCGCCCGGCCAGCAGATGCAGGGCGAGGCCGGTGTCCGAACCCGGCCGTTGTTCGACCAACCGACGACGCTCGGCGAGCAATCGGCGGGCTTGTCCGTAGTGCCCTTGTGCCGCGAGTGCATGCGCCAGGCGGGCAACGGCCAACACGGTGTCGCGATCGACAGCGCCGTACATCGTCTCGAATCGTCGCAGGCATTCGCGCAATGCCGCTTCTGCATCGGCGGGGCGGCCCATGGCCGACAGCGCTGCGGCCAGACCAAGATAGCTCGCGCCCTGCTGCACGGTCTGTGCATTCGGCTGGTCCAGCACGCCCTGGTGCGAACGCTGCATGACGCGCAGCGCTTCAGGCTCGTCGTGGCCGAGATGCACGACCATCAGCCTTCGAAGCAGCTCCCACATCGTGTCTTGCAGCGGACCGCCGGTCTCGGCCCAGGGAATGGCCTGCTCGAGTACTGCCGTGGCCTCGGCGCGCTTGCCCTGCTCTTGGAGCGCGGCACCGAGCTCCGAGTACATGCGGGCGCGAGGCACCGGCGCCCGTTCCTGGTTCGGGATTCTGGCAATGCCATCACGCAGCGTGGCTTCGGCCTCGACGAAGCGGCCGAGCCTGTACTGGAGTCGCGCCTGGAGCTTGTACCCGTCCATCAACCGCTGGAGATTCGGCTCAGACGTCCACAGCAGCCGCACGTAGCGCTGGCTGGTCTGCAGCGCCCCTTCGTAATCGCCCATGTACGGCAACTGCGTCGCCACCAGCTCGAGAAGCGCCAGCCGCCGATCGGGATGGTCTTTGTAGCGCCCCTCCAGTTGTTCGAGAGTGCGGTGCAACAAGCTCACCACCGAACGCGGTTCGGCAAACGCAGCCGGATCCCACGCTGCGATGGTCGAAAACGCTTCGAAGTAGAGATCGCGTGCGGTGCTCTCTCGCTCCAGCGTGCGTTCGGCGTTGGCCAGGCTCGCTCGCGCCACACGCGTCTGCCACAGCGCGGCGCCCATGCCGATGCCCAGGGCCAGCACGACCACGGTGGCCGATGCCACCGGCAACCGATGCCGCTGTATGAATTTTCGCGCGAGGTAGGCTCGACTTTCCGGTCGCGCCAGCACCGCAAAGCCCCTCAGTTGCCGATCGAAGTCTTCGGCCAAAGCCGTCACGGTTGCGTAGCGCTGGGCGGGGTCCTTCTTCAACGCTTTGTTCAGAATCGCATCGAGATCGCCGCGCAGCGCGCGTTTCGTTTGAGCATCCTGGGATGCGTCGCTGGCTCGCGTCAGAACAGCGTTGGCGATCGCTTCTTCGAGCTCGGCCGCGCTGCCGCGCTTCAAGCGGTAGGGCTGTGTGCCGGCCAGCAACTCGTAGGCGACAACGGCCAGGCTGTAAACATCGCTTGCCGTGCCGAGCGCCTCGCCGCGAATCTGCTCCGGGCTCGCGTAGTTCAACGTCAGCGCGCGCCCGGCATGCCGCGTCAACGCGGTCTCTTCGGCAAGGTTGCCTTCCATCAGTTTGGCAATGCCGAAATCCAGCAGCCGCACCTGGCCCTCGGCAGTGACGAGAATGTTGGAAGGTTTGAGGTCGCGGTGCACCACCAGTCGCGCATGCGCGTGCGCCACCGCCTCGCAGACTCGCAGCAGCAACTCGATGCGCGCGCGCAGCGGCAACGAATGCTCGCTGCAATGGACGTCGATGGGCTGCCCGTCCACGTACTTTATTGCCAGGTATGGCCGGCCATGCCGATCGACGCCGGCGTCGTACAGCCGCGCGATGTTCGGGTGTTCGAGCGTCGCGAGGATGTCGCGTTCGCGGGCCATGCGCTCGGCCAGGCCGCCGACCCAGTTGAGATGCGGCAGCTTCAATGCCACTTGGCGCTTGAGTTGCCCGTCGTTGCGCTCCGCGAGCCACACCGAGCCCATGCCGCCTCGACCGAGTTCGCGGATGAGTCGGTAGGGGCCGACGGGCATGCCGCAGGCAGGTTCGAGCGCGTCGACCGGCCGTCCCTGCGCGAGCGGCAGCCGCGGCAGCGTCTCGAGAAAGTCGCCGGTTTCAACGCCGGCGTGCTGCGCGAGCAAGCGGCGCAGTTCGCCTTCGAGCGGCACATGGACGGCGCTCAGCTCGCCCAGCCACGCAGCACGCTGCGCCGCGGGCAGATCGAGCACTTGGTCGAGCAGCGCGCTGATTTCGGGCCAGCGCGGCGCCAGGTCAGTGAACCCTGTCATGGCTCGTCGTCCCGTTCGACCGTGACTCGTTCAATCTTTCAACGCGCTGGCGAGCAATAACCGCGCCTTCTCCCAATCGCGCCGCACTGTGCGGTCGGTCAGGCCGAGCGCGGCGCCGATGTCTTCGTCTTTCATGCCGCCGAAGTAGCGCATCTCGACGACGCGCACCAAGCGTTGATCGAGTTTGCCGAGTTCGCCCAATGCGGCGTGCACGTCGAGGATCTCGGTCTCGGGGCTGGCCACGGCGTCGGCGACGTTGGTGCTGAGCGTCACGTGCTGCGCGTCGCCGCCGCGGCGCTGGGTCAGGCTGGCGCGGGCCGCATCGACGATGATCGAGCGCATGGCGCTGGCGGCGTAGGCCAAGAAGTGCACGCGGTCGCCCGGCGTCAATCGCTCTGCCTGCGCAAACTTGAGATAGCACTCGTGGACCAACGCCGTCGTGTCGAGCGCGGCGTCGCGTACATGGCCCGACAGGCGGGCATGTGCAATGCGGCGCAGGTCCGGGTAGAGCAGCGTGAACAGCCGATCGAAAGCGCCGCGGTCGCCTTCCCGGGCCTGCGCGATCAGTTGCGTGACGTCGCCCATTGAAGTACTGCATCGTGCGTCGGATGACGGAACGCGATGGTAGCGATGCCGCCGCGGGCGCGCATCCGCAATATGACGGTACCGTCGATGCCGCCGGCGCGTGATGACGGCTCGCGATCTGGCGCATGAGGCCGACCTGTCAGCGCTCGCGGGGCGCCATCGGCGCACCGGTGGGATCGGGCGCGCGCTCGACGCGGCTCCAATCGACGCTGGCATCGATCGCAGCAGGCGGCTGCGGCGGCGTTGCCGGCGGTGCCGCGGCTGCGTCGCGCGCTGTCGAAGCCCGGGCGCTCGACTGTGTGCCTTGTGCTGCCACCAGCAGTCCTGCAACGAGGGCTGCCGCAATGCTCACGGCGGCAGCGCCGGTGCCGGCGCGTCGGGTGATGTCGTTGGGGCGTGAGCGAGCTGGGGGTGTCATGGCAATCTCCAACGCCCGGGTAGGGGCTGGTGGCGGCGCCGTTGCGGCGTCGGCATCGGCGCGGGCACGGGCGTGCGCAGCGCGCTTGGCCAGCGTGTTCAGCACGACGACAGCGCAGCACAACGCGTTGGCTGCATGGATCGCGCTCAGTAACCAGTCATGCAGTTGGGTCCAGACATAGACCGCGGTGACCGCGTTGGCGGCGATCCACAAGTTCCAGGCAAAGCACGAGATCGCTTGTGCGCCGCTGCGGTCGCGGGCCACGCACCAAATCTGCGGCACGTAGGAAATCAGGCGCAGCACATTGGTCAGCGCAAATGCGAGCGTGATGGCTTGATCGGCGTTCATCGCGTGACCAGCAATACACACGGCGGTCGCTGCTTGCCGGGCCGGTCCGGCAGCAGAAATGCGCCGGTGAACGAAACAAACGATCTCGTCATGGTGTCCTCTTCGATCAGCGTGGCTGAGCGCGCAAATACCGCTGCTCTCCAGGGAGTACGGTGTGTGCGTGGACCTTCGGACACCGGCCGTTTGTCGTCGTCCTCAGTTCAGAGGACGTTCGGGGGACGATGTCCGGATCAGTCCCCGGCAACGTAGGGGGCGGTTCGCGCCGCAGCGCGCACTTATGCCAGTGCGTGCCGCATGGCGACGAGCACGTGGTCCGGGCACTCCTGCATCAGGAAGTGGCCACCGGGCACTGTGTGCACGGTGGCCTTCAGCGACGCGCTGAGGTCGCGCGTGCTGCGCGGTGGCGTCATCTGGTCGGCAGCACCAAGAATCAGGTGCGCCGCGCAACGCACGCGCTCTGCGGCGGCAAGCCCGCCTTTGTATTCGTTGCAGGCAACGAAGTCGGTGTGAAACAGCTGCGCGTCGCCGCCATGCGCCAACACCTGGTGCATCAGGCCGCGCGCGCTGCCGCGCAGCCAGACGCCGGGGCCGGGGTACGAGGGCTTGGCAGCGAGCGTCGAGAACGAGTACGTCACCACCATGTCGATGGCTTTGTGCGGCGCATCGCGCGCAGCGCCGAGCAGCGCTTCTGTGACCGGCATCGGCACCGCAGTGCCGAACATCAGCAAGCGTGTCGCGCGCTCGGGTGCGCGCGCCGCGGCTTCGAGTGCGACGAGCGAGCCGAGGCTGTGGCCGGCGAACACGGCGCGCTGCACGCCGGCTGCGTCGAGCAAGGCGAGCAACCACTCGGCCATCGCTTCGACGTTTGTCAACGCCGGGCTGGCGCTGCGCATGTGGCCGGGCAGATCGACCGCCAGCACGCCGAAGCCGTGGTGCGCGGCCCAGCGCGCGAGCAGTGTCCAGACGCTGTGATCGTTGAGCGCGCCATGCACGAAGACGATCGTCGGCAGCGACGCGTCGAACGGTTTGCCTCCCGTGTAGGCGTAAGCCTGCCTGCCTTGCACGGTGAGGTTCATGCGCGCTCCGCCGCTTTCAACGCGCGTTTCAGGTCGTCGATCAAATCGTCGGCGTCTTCGAGCCCGATCGACAAGCGGATCGTGCCCGGCCCGATGCCTGCGGCTGCGAGCGCCGCGTCGTCCATGCGGAAGTGGGTCGTCGAGGCCGGGTGGATGACGAGCGAGCGGCAGTCGCCGACGTTGGCCAGGTGCGAAAAAATCTTCAACGCTTCGATGAAGGCAACGCCTTGTTTTCGCGAGCCCTTCAAGTCGAAGCTGAAGACGGCGCCGCAGCCTTTGGGCAGGAGTTTCTTCGCGAGTGCGTGGCTCGCGTGGCCTTCGAGTTCCGGATAGCCGACGCCCGAAACCATCGCATGCGCCGCCAGAAACGCCACCACCTTGCGCGTGTTTTCGACATGCCGCGCCATGCGCAGCGGCAGCGTCTCGATGCCTTGCAACATCAGCCACGCGGTGTGCGGGCTCATGCACGCGCCGAAGTCGCGCAGGCCTTCGCGGCGCGCGCGCAGCAGGAACGCGCCGTCGGTCGATTCTTCCGAAAACACCATGCCGTGAAAACCGGCGTAAGGCTGATTCAGCTCCGGGAAGCGTGAGGCGCGGCTCCAGTCGAAGCGGCCGCCGTCGATCAGCACGCCGCCGACGACGGTGCCGTGGCCGCAGAGGAATTTGGTGGCCGAGTGAAAGATCAGATCGGCGCCGTGATCGAACGGGCGCATCAGCCACGGCGTCGTGAACGTCGAATCGACGAGCAGCGGCACACCGGCATCGTGTGCGATCGCGGCAACCGTCGGGATGTCGAGCACATCGAGGCCCGGGTTGCCGAGCGTCTCGCCGAACAGCAGTTTGGTGTCGGGCCGGATGGCGGCGCGCCAGCCGTCGATGTCGCCGGGCTTGACGAAGGTGGTGGCAATGCCGAAGCGCGACAGTGTGTATGACAGCAGGTTGTGCGAGCCGCCGTACAGCGCCGAGCTGGCGACGATGTGCGAGCCTGCACCGGCCAGCGTGGTGATCGCCAGATGCAACGCGGCTTGGCCGCTGGCGGTGGCGACCCCACCCGAACCACCTTCGAGCGCGGCCATGCGCTCCTCGAACACCGCATTGGTCGGGTTGCTGATGCGGCTGTACACATGCCCCGAGCGTTCCAGGTTGAACAGCGAAGCCGCATGCTCGCTCGACTCGAAGACAAACGAGGTCGACAAGTAAATCGGCAGCGCACGCGCGCCGGTGGCGGGGTCGGGCGCGGCGCCGGCATGCAGCACCAGGGTGTCGAAACCGGGGTCGGAAGAGCCTGCCATGGTGATGTCCGCGTTGGGGTCGCGGAGCATTGTGTGCTATGTTGATTGCAAGGTCAGCCAGCGGAGCGAACGATGAAAGTCAGCGACATCCTGCGCGTCAAGGGCGGCACGCTCTACACCGTGACGCCTGAAGAGACGCTGGCCAACGCGCTGCGCACGATGGCCGAGTCGGACATCGGCTCGCTGTGCGTCATGGGCCACGGCGAGCTGGTCGGCATGCTGACCTTTCGTGAAGTCATCCAGGCCGTGGTGCGCAACGGCGGCTCGGTCGGCACATTGATCGTGCGCACGGTGATGGATGACTTTCCGCTGACCTGCACACCGGAGACCGAGCTCGACGAGGTGCGCCGCATGATGCTGGCGCGGCACGCGCGCTACCTGCCGGTGATGAGCCAGAAGACGCTGATGGGCGTGATCTCGTTTTACGACGTGGCCAAGGCCGTCGTCGATTCGCAGGACTTCGAGAACCGGATGTTGAAAGCCTACATCCGCGATTGGCCGGCGGGCGAGGCCGATGAGCCGCCCACCGCGGGCGCGCCGGCGCAGTAGGAAAGTTTCCTTCACCGCAGAGGCGCAGAGGACGCGGAGGTTCTCAGAGGAACGCCGTCGATATCTTCCTCTGCGTCACTCTGCGTCCTCTGCGCCTCTGCGGTGAATGAGGTGCAAGAGTGCTGCCTAGAATGCGAAGCATGTCAGGCAGCACCCTCGGCCACCTCTTCTGCGTCACCAATTTCGGCGAAAGCCACGGCCCGGCAATCGGTTGCGTGATCGACGGCTGCCCGCCGGGCATGGCGCTTTGTGAAGCCGACATCCAGCCCGATCTCGACCGCCGCAAGCCCGGCACCAGCCGCCATGTGACGCAGCGCCAGGAGGCCGATCAGGTGCAGATCCTGTCGGGCGTTTTCGAAGGCCTGACCACCGGCACGCCGATCGCGCTCTTGATCCCGAACACGGATCAACGCAGCAAGGACTACGCCAACCTGCTCGACACCTTTCGCCCCGGCCACGCCGACTACACCTACTGGCGCAAGTACGGCCTGCGCGATCCGCGCGGCGGTGGGCGCGCGTCGGCGCGGCTGACGGCGCCGATGGTCGCGGCCGGTGCGGTGGCCAAGAAGTGGCTGCATGAAAAACACGGCGTGGTGTTCGACGCCTGGATGGCGCAACTCGGCGAGATCGAAATTCCGTTCGAGTCGGCCGAGCACATTCACGCCAACCCGTTCTTCGCGCCGAACGCCAGCCTCGTGCCCTTGCTCGAAGACACGATGGACGCGTTGCGCAAGTCGGGCGACTCGGTCGGCGCCAAGATCGTCTGCCGCGCGCGCAACGTGCCGCCGGGGCTGGGCGAGCCGCTGTTCGACAAGCTTGATGCCGACATCGCGCACGTCATGATGGGCATCAACGCCGTCAAGGGCGTCGAGATCGGCGACGGCTTCAAGGTTGTGGCGCAACGCGGCAGCGAGCATGGCGATGAGATGTCGGCGCAAGGCTTTGCCAGCAACCACGCCGGCGGCGTGCTCGGCGGCATCTCGACGGGGCAGGACCTGATCGTCACACTGGCCATCAAGCCGACCAGTTCGATCCGATTGCCCCGGCAGTCGATCGACCGCCACAACCAGCCGACCACGGTGGAGACGCACGGCCGCCATGATCCGTGCGTCGGCATCCGCGCCGCGCCGATTGCCGAAGCGATGCTGGCCTTGGTGGTGATGGACCACGCGCTGCGCCAGCGCGCCCAGAACGGCGACGTTGCGGTGGCGGTGCCGCCGATCCCCGGCAGCCGGCCTTGACACCCGCGGGCTCGCTCGCGCCTTTCGGCGCGTTGAGCTTCGCCTACTTCGCGTCGATCGGCCTGTTCAATCCGTACGCGCCGCTGTGGTTCCAGTCGTTGGGTTTTTCGACGCTGGCCATCGGCGCCATCGGCTCGCTGCAGTCGTGGACGCGGGTCGTCGCGCCTTATGCCTGGAGCTGGACGGGCGACCATTGGGAACACGGCGCGCGCCGCACGACGCTGCTGCGCATCGCCACGGCGCTGGCGCTGGTCTTTGCCGCCGGGCTGCTGTGGACACGCAGCTACGGCGCCGTCTCGCTCATCGTGCTGCTGCTGTTCCTGTCCAACGGCGCGATCGTGCCGCTCGCGGAAGCGGCGTTGTCGCAGCGCCTGGCCACCGCGCAGGGCCTGGACGTGGCGCGCTACGGCCGCGTGCGTGTCTGGGGCTCGATCGGCTTCATCGTCTCGGTGACGGCCTTCGGCGCCGTCCTGCAGGCCACCGGCATCGGCGCGCTGCCCGGGTTCACGGTGGCGATCTTCGCCGCGCTCGCGCTGGCGGCATGGCGCTTGCCGCAGGGCGCGAGCTCACACACCGCGACGGCTGCGGCGGCGCACGGCGTGCTCGCTGTCTTGCGCCGGCCGGTGGTCATCTGGTTCTTCGCCGGCGTCTTCCTGACCGTGCTCGCCCACACCTCGCTCTACATCTTCTTTTCGCTCTACCTGGTCGAACTCGGCTACGGCAAGACGGCGGTGGGTTTGCTGTGGGCGGTGTCGGTGGCCGCCGAGATCGTTTTCTTCTCGACGCAGGGCCGCTGGTTGGCGCGCTGGAGCGCCACAGCCTGGCTGGTCATCGCTGCGGCGGCGTCGGTGCTGCGCTTCGGCGCCATCGCCGCGTTCGGCGGCATCGGCGTCGTGCTCGTGCTGGCGCAGACGCTGCATGCGGCGACCTTCGCCGCGCAGCACGCGGCCTGCATCACGCTGATCGACAAGCATTTTGCCGGGCCCTTGCGCGGCCGCGGTCAGGCGCTGTACACGACGCTCGGCTACGGCATCTCGGGCGTGATCGGCGGCCTGGCCGGCGGTGCGATCAGCCAACGCTTTGGTTTTCCGGCGGTGTTTGCGGCATCGTCTGTGGTGTCGGTCGCTGCCTTGGCGTGTTGTTGGCGCAGCCATCGGCTGGCGCGCAGCGCCTGAACTGAGCGCGATCCACCGTCCTTCTCGTGCGATGGCCGGGCGACGGGCCGCGAACAATGGCGCAATGCTCAAGAAGATCCCCGTCAGCGAGCTTCGGCTGGGCATGCACCTGCACAGCTTCGAAGCGGCGTGGATCGACCACCCGTTCTGGCGCACGCGCTTCACGCTCAGCGATGCGGCCGACCTGGCAGCGATCACGGCGAGCTGCGTGCGCGAATGCTGGATCGACGCCAGCCTCGGCGCCGACGTGGCTGCGCCGGCCGGCCCCGCAGTGGCGCCAAAACGCGGCGCAGCGTTGCCGCGCACCCATCCCGCCGCCCGTCGCACCTTGTTGGAGCCGACCGACCTCGGCAACGAACTCGACCGCGCCGCCGCGCTGTGCCGGCGCTCGAAGGACGCCGTGGCCTCGATGTTCAACGAAGCGCGTTTGGGCAAGGCCATCGACGCCGAGCATTGCCGGCCGCTGGTCAACGACATCGCAGAGTCGGTCTATCGCAACCCCGGCGCGCTGGTCAGCCTGGCGCGGCTGAAGACGGCCGACGACTACAGCTACATGCACTCGGTGGCGGTGTGCGCGCTGATGGTTTCGCTCGGCCGCACGCTGCGTTTGTCTGAAAGCGAGTGCAAGGAGGCGGGCCTGGCGGGCCTGCTGCACGACATGGGCAAGGCCTTGATGCCGAGCGAGATCCTCAACAAGCCGGGCAAGTTGAGCGACGACGAGTTCGCCGTCATGCGCAGCCACCCCGAGCGCGGCCACGCGATGCTGGTCGAAGGCGGCGGCGCCAGCGACGCCGTGCTCGACGTCTGCCTTCACCACCACGAAAAGTTCGACGGCAGCGGCTATCCGCACAAGTTGTCCGGCGATGCGATCTCGCTGTACGCGCGCATGGGCGCGGTCTGCGACGTCTACGACGCGATCACCTCCGACCGGCCGTACAAGGCCGGCTGGGACCCGGCCGAGTCGATTGCGCGCATGGCCAATTGGCAGGGCCACTTCGATGCCGACGTGTTTTCGGCCTTCGTCAAGAGCCTGGGCATCTATCCAACGGGCTCGCTGGTGCGGCTGGCCTCCGGGCGACTGGCCGTGGTGCTGGAGCAGAACGCACAGTCGCTGACGACGCCGGTGGTCAAGGTGTTTTTCTCGACCAAAAGCAACCTGCCGATCGAGACCCGGCGCCTCGATCTGGCCAAAAGCAACGACCGCATCAGCGGCCGCGAGCCGCGCACGGATTGGAGCTTTCCGCAGATCGAAAGTCTCTGGGGCGGCGACCACGTGCGCTGATTGGGCGACACTTGCAGCCCATGAACCTGCTGCCTTCGCCCCAAGCTGACCCGCGTGCTTTTCTGCGCGCTTTGTATGACGCTGCTGTCGCTCGTGCACAGCCCGCCGTGATGATGGGCGAGTTCCTGCCTTCGCCACCCAACCCGAAGACAGGAAGAACCATCGCCATCGGCGGCGGCAAGGCCAGCGGCGCGATGGCGGCGGCGCTCGATGCGCTGTGGCCGGCCGACGCGCCGCTCGGCGGCCTGGTGCTGACGCGCTATCACCATGTGCCGCCGGCGTACCGAAGCCAGCCCGGCCGCATCGAGGTCCGTGAAGCCTCGCACCCAGTGCCCGACGAGGCCGGCCGGCAAGGCGCGATCGACATGCTGGCGGCGGTGCGCGGCTTGACCGAAGACGATCTGGTGATCGCGCTCATTTCCGGCGGCGGCTCGGCGCTGCTGTCGGTGCCGGCGCCGGGCTTGTCGTTCGAAGACAAGCAGCAGATCAACCGCGACTTGTTGGCCAGCGGCGCGTCGATCGACCAGATGAACTGCGTGCGCAAACATTTGTCGTCGATCAAGGGCGGCCGGCTGGCCGCTGCGTGCGCACCGGCGCGCGTGCACACGCTGCTCATCTCCGACGTCCCCGGCGACGTGCCCAATGTCATCGCCAGCGGCCCGACGTTGCCCGACCCGACGACCTGCGCCGATGCGCTGGCGATCCTGGATCGCTATCAGATCGCCCTGCCGCCGGTCGCGCGTAAGGGGCTCGAGGGCGGCACGTACGAGACGCCCAAGCCCGGCGATGCGCGCTGGGCACGGCACACCGTGCAGATGATGGCCACGCCGCAGATGAGCCTGGAGGCCGCGGCGGCGCTGGCGCGGCAGGCTGGCATCGAGGCCTACATCCTCAGTGACGAGATCGAAGGCGAGTCGCGCGTCGTCGGCCAGGTGCACGCGGCGCTGGCGCGGCAGGTGGCGCAGCGCGATGCACCGTTCAAGAAGCCTTGCGTGATCTTGTCCGGTGGCGAGACCACGGTCACGGTGAAGCGCAAGGGGGGCCGCGGCGGTCGCGCCACCGAGTTCCTGCTCGGCTGCGCGCTGGCGCTGCAAGGCCAGCCCGGCGTGCATGTGCTGGCAGCGGACACCGACGGCATCGACGGCATCGAAGACAACGCCGGCGCCATCGTCACGCCCGATACCTTGGCCCGCGCCGCGGCGCTGGGCCTGTCGGCGCGCGCGCGGCTCGACGCCAACGACGCCTACAACTTCTTTGCGCCGCTCGGAGACCTGGTCGTCACCGGGCCGACGTTCACCAACGTCAACGACTTTCGCGCGTTGCTGATCACGTGA
>JANMHY010000094.1:0-12994 GCA_031375525.1 Burkholderiales bacterium | reverse complement strand
GAAGCACTGTGGCTGCTGCACGCGATGAGCCGCTTCGTGCCGCACGTGATCGCGCTGTCGGCGTCGTCGCCGTTCGTGCAAGGCACGGACACTGGATTCCAGTCGGCGCGGCTGAACTCGGTGTTCGCCTTTCCGCTGTCGGGCCGCGCGCCGTTTCACCTGAGCTGGGAATCGTTCGGCGTGTACTTCGAGAAGATGCGCCGCACCGAAGTCGTCGAGTCGATGAAGGACTTCTACTGGGACATCCGGCCGAAGCCCGAGTTCGGCACGATCGAAGTGCGCGTGATGGACACACCGCTGACCGTCGAGCGCGCCGCGGCCATCGCCGTCTACCTGCAATGCGTCGCCCGCTGGCTGATGCGCGAGCGGCCGTTCGAGCCGCAGGAAGACGACTACCTGGCCTACACCTACAACCGCTTCCAGGCCTGCCGCTTCGGCCTCGACGGCGAAATCGTCGACCCCGTCACCGCCATCCACCGCCCGATCCGCGAGCTGATTTTGGAAACGATCGACGCCGTCGAAATGCACGCCATCGAACTGCATGCCGAGCGCGGTCTGATGCTGTTGAAAGAGGCCCTCGCGCAAGAACCGAGCACCGATGCCGCCTGGCTGCGCGCGGCGCAAGAGAAGGAGCAGTTTTTGCCGGAGGTGGTGCGGCAGCAGTGTTTGAGGTTCGAGGGCGGGTGACGAAGTGGCAGTACAAGTGGCACGTTTTCTGCCACACTGAGTGCCATGAAAACCGCCCTGACCGTTGACAGCGCCGGCCGCGTCGTTCTGCCCAGCGAGACGCGGCGCCGCCTCAACCTGCGCCCCGGTTCGCGTTTGCTGCTGTCCGTCGTCGCTGAACGCATAGAACTCACACCCGAGGCGCAGGCAGATGCACCGCTCGGTGTGGCGCCAAGCAAGCGCAAGGTGCTGCCGCCCACCGGCGAGCGCCTGGATGCCGCGGCGGCAGTGCGCGACGAGCGCGCGGCACAGGCACGGCGCCGCAAGGCGCGATGAGCCTGCTGCTCGACACCTCAGTCATCATCGCCTCGCTCGACGGCGACGAGCCTGCTCATCCCGCCTGCGATCGGCTGCTGGCACAGGGCGGCCACAGCGTCTATGCGCATGCGCTGGCGGAGACGTTTTCGATCTTGAGCGGCGGCCGTCACACACGCCGGCTGCGGCCGGGGTTGGTGGCGCAGTTGATCGAAGACAGCGTCTTGCCCTTCGTGCAATTGGTGCACCTCACCGGCAAGGAAACCATGACGGTGATCGCCGACTGCGAACGGCGCGGCGCGCGTGGCGGCGCGGTCTATGACCTGCTGCACCTTGCCGCTGCGCGCAAGGCAGGAGCACAGGCGCTGGTAACGCTGGACCTGCGCGACTTCCAGGCCTTGGCCAAACCAGGCGACCCCGTCATTCGCGCGCCCTGATCGCACGCGGCTGCGTCAGATCACGCGTCGCGCACATCACCGACAGGGTTGCAGCCGAAGTCGGCACGGTGCAGGTACGCGATCACCTTCGCCGCCGCCGCGGCCGGGCTGTCGAGCTTGCCGCCGCTCTTCATCTGCACGAACGCATCACGATCCGGGAAGGCCTTCGCATCAGCGCCGCGCAGTTGCACCTGCATGTCGGTGTCGATGATGCCCGGCGCGAGCGAGCAGACTTTCGCGCCATGGGCTTGCAGCGCTTCTTCGAGCGCCTGCGCGCGGGCCAGGTTGTCGAGGCCGGCCTTGACGGCGCAGTACGGGCCTGAAGAGGCCATGCCGCGTCGGCCGAGGCCGGAGGAGATGTGCAGCACGCGGCGCTGGCCTGACCACGCTTTTGTAGCCCGCAAGAAGGCAGCCGTGAGGACCAGCGGCGCTTCGAGGCCGACGCGCGTGGCCTTCGACAGAGACTCGAAATCGACAGCCGCCAGCGGTGCGGGCTCGGTCAGCATCGCCGCGTTGTTGATCAGGCTCGCGCTCGCAAATCGCGACACGTCGAACGCGCCGAGCCATGCCACGAGCCGCTCGGCCACGGGCACCGGGTCAGCCAGGTCGCAGGGCCATTGTGCGAGCCCGGCCGGCGCCTGCGGTGCCTGTCTAGACAGGCCGAGCACCGTGTAGCCCGGTCGCAGCAACTGCTCGGCGATCGCGCGGCCCAAGCCGCGCGACGCGCCGGTGACGATGAAGAGATGTTGGTCCATCGAGCGAGGATAGCTCGCGCGTATGCCTCACGCAGCGACGACGAGCGCGTAGCGCGCGGCCAGGCCGTCGCTGCCCGCTACATACGGCGACGTGACCGCGGCGCGATCTTCGGCCGACAGGCGCCGCCACAGGCCATCACGTGCATTGCCCGGATCGTCCTGCACATAGAGCTGCGTCGTCAGCAACTCTTTCGAACCGAGCTTGATCTTGGCGTGGATGTGCGGCGTGCGGCCGCTGTAGGCCACCGGGCGCAGCGTGCGAAAGCGCCAGCGGCCGTCGGCATCGACAGCGACGCGGCCGAAGCCCTGGAACGCCGGGTCGGCCCGGCCACCGTCGCGCGAGTGGTGGTAGTGGCCGTCCTGGTCGCACTGCCAGATCTCGATCGAGGCGCCACTCGTTGCGCGGCCATCGGTGTCGGTCAGCGTGCCTTCGACCCAGGCCGCCTGGCCTTTGCCGTAGCGCAGGTTGCCGTTGGCCAGCAGGTCGGCATCGCTGTCGGCAGGCAACTTGTCCGGATAGAACGGGCCTTCGGTTTGCGCGGGCGTGGGGCGGCGCGGGCCGTTTTGCGTCGCCGCGCGCACACGCAGGGCGGGCACGGCAATGAGGGCGGCCGTGGCAACAAGGCGCAGGCTGCGGCGGCGGTCGAGCAGGGTGTTCATGGCTTTGGGAGTGGCTGCGGCGATTCGAGTTCCGGTCAGAACGGCAAAGGGCTCGCAATCACCAGTGTGCGCGCGTCGGCTGGGTGCGGCAAGCGCAGCTCGCAGGCGTGCAGCATCAGCCGCGGTTCGGTCGCGGCACGTGCATATAGCGTGTCGCCGACGATCGCGTGGCCGATCGCTGCCAGGTGCACGCGCAACTGGTGCGAGCGGCCGGTGACGGGCTCGAGTTGAAGGCGCGTCGTCTTCGCTGCCGCATCGCGCGACAGCACGCGCCAGCGCGTCAACGACGGCTTGCCGTGCTCGTGATCGACCTTCTGCCGCGGCCGGTTCGGCCAGTCGGTGAGCAGCGGCAAATCGATTTCTCCGCTGTCGTTGCCGACCAGCCCGTGCACGACGGCCTCGTAGCGCTTGGCCACGCGCCGCTCGGCAAAGGCGATCGACAGCGCGCGTTGCACCGCCGCGCCGCGGCCGAACAGCATCACGCCGGAGGTGGCCTGGTCGAGCCGGTGGACGACGAGCGCATCGGGCAGTGCGGCCTGCACACGCGCGGCTGCGCAATCGCAGCGGGCTTCGCCGCGGCCGGGCACAGACAGCAGGCCGGCAGGCTTGTCGATCGCCACCAGCGACTCGTCTTCGTACAGGCGCGCCAGCGAGTCCATGCGTCGATTGTGGGCGCACCCTCAGTGCTGCCTGCGCCACGGCGTGATCAGCATCACGCGCGCCCGTGCAGCCGCGGGCGCGCCAACGTCCCGCGCACCGATCGTGCCGCAAAATCGACGAAGCGTTCGTTGGGCGCTTCTCAAACACATCCTCCTGGAGCTCTTGCATGTCTGTTCGTCTCACGACCTTGTTGGCCGTTTCTGCATTGACCCTCGGCGGCTGCGCTGCCACCGTCGAGCGCGCGGCGCCTGCCGGCAGCACGGCCGCCGCACCGTCGCAGCCACAGGCGTCGATGAAGATCCCCGCGCAAGCCGGCAAGCGGCTGGTGTTGAACATGCAGCTCGATGCGAAGCACGCCGCCACCGACACGGGCTGGCCCGACTTCAAGAAAGAATGGATCGATATCACCAAGGAGCAGGCCACCGGCAAAGGCATTGCGTTCACGACGCAGGACGGCGAGGCCAAGGCCACCGGCGAGCAAGGCACGCTGGTGGTGGTGCGCATCAACGATTACCGTCACGTGACCGTCGGCAAGCGCATGATGCTGGGCATCATGAGCGGCAACGCCTACATCGACTCGAAGGTCGAGTTCCGCGACCTCGCCACCGGCAAGCTGCACGGCGAACGCGCCTACAACACGAGCTCGAGCGCCTGGGGCGGCGTGTTTTCGGCGATGACGCCCAAACAAATCTACGCGCTGGCCGACGAAATCATCGGCGAAATCAAGCAGCCCTGACGGCGGCTGGCGCCCCGGCGTAGGCCGCGAGGCTTGCTTCACACGCGCTTAACGGCGGTCGCCGACAATGCCGGGCGATGAGTGCATTGCGTTGGCGCCGGTGGATGTTCTGGATGTTGTCCACGGCGACCGCCGTCGCCCATGCCCAGCCTGCTGAACCGACGCCGCCGCCCTCACCGCCCGCGCCAGCCAACGCTCAGCGCATCGAGATCACCGGCGGCCGAGCCAGCGACACCGAGCAGCGCCGCCAGTCCACTGCGGCCAAGATCGTCATCGGCCGTGAAGAGATCGAACGTTTCGGCGACAGCAACACGCTCGAAGTCTTGAAGCGCCTGCCCGGCGTGACGATCCCTGGCGCGCCGGGCCGCGGCGGCAACCCGCGCCTGCGCGGCATGGGCGGCGGTTTCACGCAGATTCTGATCGACGGCGAGCGCATCGCGCCTGGGTTCTCTCTCGATTCGATTCCGCCGGAGCAGATCGAGCGCATCGAGATCCTGCGCGCGCCGACCGCCGAGACCGGGGCGCGGGCGATCGCCGGCACCATCAACATCGTGCTGCGCGAAGGCTTTCGCAAGAAGGTCAACGACCTCAACGTCGATGTGCAGACCGAGGCCGGCAAGGTCTCGGGCGGCCTGGCCTGGACGCGCAGCGACAGCTTCGACGGCAACTGGGTACTGAGCACGTCGCTGTCTGTGTTCCAGCGCAACTTCACCAACCAGAGCACGTCGCGGCGCACCGACGTCGACAACACCACCGGCGCGGTCGTGCTCGAACGCGCCGGCACGTCGCGCAGCGTCAGCGAGCGGCCGGGGCTGCACGCCATGGCCAGATTGCAGTGGCGCGGCGAGGCCGGCGAGAGCTTCATGCTGAGCCCACTGCTGATTGCCAGCAAGCCGACCACACACGCCACCAGTACCTTGACCAACGCGCCGCTCGACTACGCGAGCAGCCAGACCGACAGCGACGGCCGCTTCACGCTGCAGCGCTTGAACGCGAACTACAACCACCGCCTGGGCAGCAGCGGGCCGCGGCTGGAGTGGCGCGCCGGCGTCAGCCGCAACCGTTCGCAAGGCGACAGCGCGCGGCGCGACTTCGACGACGCGGGCTCACTGGTGCGCACGATCGACGAGCGCACCGACAGCCGCGATCTCGGCAGCACACTCGGCTTGAAAGCGTCGATGCTCACCGGCGAGGGCCACCAGCTCGTCAGCGGCCTCGAGTTCGAGCGCAACCGCCGCATCGACGGCAAGCGCACGCTGATCGACGGCGTGCCGCAGCTCACCGAGTTCGGCGAGAACCTCGAAGCCTCGTCGCGCCGCTACGCGCTCTATGGCCAGGAAGAATGGGCGATCAATCCGCGCTGGGCGGTGCACGCCGGCCTGCGCGTCGAAGGCATCACGACCCGCGGCGAAGGCGCCAACGGCCGCGTCGATGTCAACACGAGCCGTGTCACTACGCCCTTGCTGCACGCGGTGTGGAAGTTCAACGAAACTTCGCGCGACCAGGTGCGCGCCAGCCTGACGCGCAGTTACCGCTCGCCCAACCTCGGCCAATTGATCGGCCGGCCGTCGGTCAGCCGCACCGACCCGGCGCCCGGCGCCAACACCGAACTCACGGCCGACAACGCCGGCAACCCGGCGTTGAAACCCGAAACCGCGATCGGCATCGACATCGCCTTCGAGCGCTACCTGGCCGAAGGCGGCGTGCTCTCGGCCAATCTCTTCCACCGCCGCATCAACGATTTGATCCGCACGGTGGTTGCACTCGAAGACGTGAGCTGGTCACCCGGCCAGCCGCGCTTCGTGTCGCGTCCGCAGAACATCGGCAAGGCGACGACACAAGGCCTAGAGCTCGAAGCCAAGTTCCGCTTGGACCAGTTGATCGACGACGGCCCACGCACCGAGATTCGCGCCAACGCGTCGATCTTCCGCTCGCGCGTCGATGCCGTGCCCGGCCCCGACAACCGCCTGGCCGAGCAGCCCGGCGGCACAGCGAATCTCGGCGCCGATCATCGCTTTCGCGGCCTGCCGTTGACGCTGGGCGGCAACGTCAACCACACGCCGGGCTACCGCACGCGCCTCGAAGCCGACCGGGCGATCGTGCAATCGGAGAAGACCGTGCTCGATGCCTACGCCCTGTGGACCTTCAGCCCGGAGTTGAAGCTGCGCCTGTCGCTGTCGAACGCGCTGGCGCCCGACACGTCCGCCACGACCATCGTCGACAGCGGCACGCTCACCGAAACCAACCGCACGACGACGCGCTCGTTCATCAACACGCAGTTGCGGCTGGAGATGAAGCTCTGAAAAGAAAACGGCCACCTTGCGGTGGCCGTTTTTGAATCAGGCACTTCGGCGACGGTGACGGGTTCCGCTGTTCCGCCCAGTATTGCGGTCGATTGCTCGCCAGAAGTGAACGCAGTATGCCTGCGCCGCATGTCCGTTGAATGACGGAACAGCCCCCGATTCGTGCGCTAGTTGGGATCAGCGCAGGATGACGCTGCCTTGCTTCCACGACGCATCGGTCCAGCGGTTGAAGGCTGTGAGTTTTTGCGGCGTGCTCGCCCAGCGCTCGGCGGTGAAGGTGCCGTCCAGGCGCAGCACCTCGAAGCGGCGCTGCCATTGGCCGCCGACGCGCGACTCGCGCGCCACCAGCAGCTTGGCCTGTCCCGGAACGAAGCCGGCGAACTCGATGTAGCCGATGCCGACCTCGCTGGCGGCTGCAGGCGGCAACGCGTCGATCGTCCAGCGGCCGTTGCGCTGCAGGCGAAACACCCAGAGTTCGGTCCAGGCGTCTTGCGGCTGCACCGCGAGCACCGCGGTCTTGCCATCGGCAGCGACACGCGCCGACGCGTTCCAAACGGTGCCGTAGGTGCAGCGGTGCGCGAGCGTCGCGTGCTTTGGGTCGCCGAGCGTGACGCAAGTCTGGCCAGGCTCGGCGCCCGGCGACGCGACGACCTGCAGGCGCGCCGCCGGCGCGACGTTGGGCTGTGCCGCCCAGCGCACGGCACCGACGCGCACGGCGGCTTCGTCGTAGGCCACGCGATCGTCGTCGCCGAGCTCGCTGCGATCGACGGCCGCCAGCTCATCTATCGCGCGTTGTGCCGCGGCCTGCGCCAACTCACCGAGGCGCGATCGGTCGAAGGCCACGCTGGCCCAGACCGCGGCGCGGCGTGCGTGCAGACGCTGCGCCGCCGGTCCCGCCAACGCTGGACCTGCATCGATGCGATCGAGCGTATGCGCGCGCCAGGCGTTGAGGGCGATGCGCTCGCGCACCGGCAATGACGGGTCGATGCAGTCGGCGCGCGTCAGCGCCAACGCCGCACGCGCCTGTTCGTCCGCCTTCGCGCCGGGCTGCGCCAGCACGCGCCGGAACGCGTCGCCGTCGTAGCACAGCGTCATCGCACCGTCGCGCGCCGAGAGACTGACGAACTTCACGCCGTACGGCGCCACGGTTTCCAGCGCGGCGATGGCCGCTTTCGGCGCACCGCTGGCCGACGCACGGCGGGCCAGACGTTCGGCCATCACGCCCAGCGCATCGAAAGGCTCGGCGCCGATGGCCTGTGCCGGCGCAGCCTTCAGGTAGGCCGCGACGTAGGCAATCCCCAGCGCTTCGGCGCCCGGCGTGTCGCGCAGAAATCGCACCACGGCCATCAACTGCGGCGCTTCGTCTTCGCTCGCCGTCACCGCACGCACCTGCGTCGCCCGCACATAACCCGCGCGCTCTCGGCGGTGGTCATAGACCTGCAGAAAGTCGAGTCGCCCGCCGCGCACTTCGAGCAGGTCGCCGGCCGCGAGTTGCGCATGCTGCGCGGCGCCGCCGCTCGGTGCGGCGCGCAGCGAGGCGTTGTCCTGGGTGACGATGGCCAGCGCTGTCGCTGCAAACAAAGCGATCACTGTTCGCCCTCCCCGGCTTTCGCAGCTTCGGCCTTGCCGCCGCCGAGCAGATGGGCGGCGATGAAGCGGCCATCCGTGCCCGGCGGCGCGATGATGACCTGCACCTTGTCGGAGAGCTTGTCGGCCACCGTCTTCTGGATCAGCAGCGGGTGCTTCGAGATCAGCGCGCCCTCGCGCGCCATCTGCTCGCTGTTCGCTTTGCCGACGCGCTCCACCCGGTAAGCCTCGGCATCAGCGAGCTTCTGCCGCGACGCGGCTTCGCCCGTCGCCTCGATCTGCCGCGCCTGCGACGAGCCTTCGGCCTGCTTGATGCGCGCCAGTTTGTCGGCCTGCGCTTCGAGCTTGCGCTGCTCGATCTGCTTTTGCTTGAACGGCAGCACATGGCGCATCGCTTCTTCCTGCGCCTTGGCCGCGATCACCTGCTCCGACGCCGCCGCATTGGCGGCCGTTTCGCGCCGCACCTTGTCGGCCAGCGCTTCGAGCTCACTCTGCTTGACGCGCTGCTCCTTCAACTCGAGCGTGTAGCGCATCTTGTCGTTCTCCAGCTCCTCGGCGAGCAGGCGGTCGAGCCCGGCGCGGTACTCGGCCGGCAGATCGACCTGACCGAACTGCACGCCCTTGACGACGAGCCCTTCGGCGCCGAGCTGCGTCTTCAACTCGGCCTCGATCGCCTGCTGGATCTCGCCACGCTTCGAAGAAAAAATTTCTCGCACCGTGTAGCCGCTGAAGATGCGATAGACCACGCCCTGCACCGTCGGCTCGACGACATCGCGGCCGATGTCCGGCGGCAGCGTGCGCGCCACCTGCACCACGCGCTGCGGATCGATCGCGTAGCGCACCGCCAGATCGACGCCAAGCGACAAGCCCTCGACCGACTGGAACGGCGCGTCGCCTGTCGCCTTGCGGCCCTGCTGCGGCTTGAACGACTGGTCGCGCAGCGTCAGCATGCGCACCTGGTGCAGGCTAGGCAGCACGAGCACCGAGCCGTCGCCGAACTCATCGACACGGCCGCTCCAGGCATTGGTGCGCACGGCCACCGCGCCCGGCTCCACGGTCAGCAGCGGCGGGTGCGTAGCCACGGCCCAGACGCCGAGGGCAGCCGCGCCGAGCACGACCCACAGCATTACGCTGCGCCGCGACGGTACCTGGGCGGTTGAAAGACGCGCGCCGAGCGCGTTGCGCAACGACCGGGCCAGTGCCGTCAAGCGGGGATGCATGCGAAGACTCCTCGAAGGGTTGTTGATGGACGCGCCGGCATCTTCCGAGCGCCGTGAGAAGTTCGTATGAAACTTCCGTGCGGTACCCTTGCGCCCCTGCCGCTGACTCGCACCCCGACGGACCTTGTTCTCCTTCTTCGAACGACTGATCGCTGCGTACCCGAACGACGCCGTCAAGCCGTGGCCGGAAAAGTTGCTGCCGTTTCTCTGGGCCAGCACGAAGGGCCTGCGGCCTCACCTGCTGCTGATGACGCTGCTGGCGGCAAGCATCGGCGCCTTCGAGGCGCTGCTGTTCGCCTTTCTCGGCCGCATCGTCGATTGGCTGGCCTCGGTGCAGCCCGCCGAGCTGTGGCAGGTGCATGGCAACACGCTGATGTGGCTCGGCATCGCACTCGCGGCGAGCATGGTCGTCACGCTCGGCTGGGCGCTGCTGCGCTTCAACACGATGGCGGGCAACTTTCCGATGCGCCTGCGCTGGCAGTTCCACCGCCTGCTGCTCGGCCAGAGCATGAGCTTTTATCAGGACGAGTTCGCCGGCCGCATTTCGGCCAAGCTGATGCAGACCTCGCTCGCGGTGCGCGACGTCTGGATGATCGGCGCCGACATCCTGATCTACGTCATCGTTTACTTCATCACGCTGATCGGCGTGCTGGCCGGCTTCGACGCCTGGCTGCTCGCGCCCTTCTTGGGCTGGCTCGGCCTGTACCTGATTTCACTGCGCTACTTCGTGCCGCGGCTGGCCAAGGTGTCGCAAGCGCAGGCCGACGCGCGCTCGCTGATGACCGGCCGCATCACCGACGCCTACACCAACATCGCCACCGTCAAGCTGTTCTCGCACGCCCACCGCGAAGCCGCGTATGCGCGCAACGCGATGGGCGACTTCATGGAGACCGCGTACGGGCAGATGCGGCTGGTGACAATGGTCGATCAGATCAATCAGCTGCTGTCGGTGCTGCTGCTGGCCTCGACCACCGCGTTGTCGCTGTGGTTGTGGTCGAAGGGCCAGGTCGGCGTCGGCGCGGTGGCTGCGGCGAGCGCGATGGCGCTGCGGCTGAACGGCATCTCGCACTGGATCATGTGGGAGTTGTCGTCGCTGTTCGAGCATGTCGGCACGGTGGCCGACGGCATGGGCATCCTGGCCAAGCACCACAGCGTGATCGACCGTGCCGATGCCAAGCCGCTCGAGGTCAGCCGCGGCGAGGTGCGTTTCGAGTCCGTCGGCTTTCACTACGGCAGCGGCATCGGGCAAGGCAAGAAGATCATCGAAGACTTTTCGCTGACGATCAGGCCGGGCGAAAAGATCGGCCTCGTCGGCCGCTCGGGCGCGGGCAAGAGCACGGTCGTCAACCTGCTGCTGCGCTTCTACGACATCCAGCAGGGCCGCATCCTGATCGACGGCCAGGACATCGCGCATGTCACGCAGGACAGCCTGCGCGCCGGCATCGGCATGGTGACGCAGGACACCTCGCTGCTGCACCGCTCGGTGCGCGACAACGTCGTCTATGGCCGGCCGGACGCCAGCGAAGAGCAGATGCTGGCGGCGGCGAACAAGGCCGAAGCGGGCGACTTCATCGCCACGCTGATCGACCCGAAGGGCCGCAAAGGTTTTGACGCGCATGTCGGCGAGCGCGGCGTCAAGCTCTCCGGCGGCCAGCGCCAGCGCGTCGCCATCGCCCGCGTGATGTTGAAGGACGCGCCGATCCTGCTGCTCGACGAAGCGACGAGCGCGCTCGACAGCGAAGTCGAGGCTGCCATCCAGCAGAGCCTGTACAAGCTGATGCAGGGCAAGACCGTCGTCGCCATCGCGCACCGCCTGTCCACGATCGCCGCGATGGACCGCCTGATCGTTATGGACAAGGGCCGCATCGTCGAGCAAGGCTCGCACCGCGAGTTGCTCGCGGCCGGCGGCATCTACGCGCGGCTGTGGGAACACCAGAGCGGCGGCTTCCTCGGCGAAGAGGCGGGCGAAGAGGCGGCGCTTGGCGTCAAGTGAGTTCGGCTGGGCTGTCGTCGGGCCGCTGTCTCACGTCAGCAGCAGCTTCGCGCCCGCGATCACCAGCACCGCCGCCAGAAAGCGCTTGATCATCGGCGCCGCAAAACGTCGGCTGCCCAGGCGCGAGCCCAACGCACCGCCGGCGCCCGCGGCGAGCAGCAGCCACGGAATGTAGGCCGGCCACGGCGTCGCGGCCGACAGCGCGCCCAGCATGCCCGACGCCGAATTGACCAGCACGAACGGCGCCGACACTGCCGCCGCCTGCTTGGCGCGGGCCCATCCCATCAGCAACAGCAGCGGCGTCAGGAAGATCGCGCCGCCGGTCCCGGTCAGCCCCGCGAGCAAGCCGATTGCCGCACCCGCGAACAGAGCCCCTGCCAACGGCGGCGGCGTGGCCGGCTCGTCGGCACCGGCAACCGCCGCGCGTGCGAAGTGGGCCGCCGAGCACAGCAGCACCACGCCCAGCAGCAGGTTGAACACCTTCACCGGCAGCACGATCGTGCCGCCGACAAAGGCGGCCGGCACCGCGAGCACGACGAACGGCCAGAACAGCCGCCACTGGAAATGCCCGGCGCGCACGAAGTGCCAGGTGGCGATCGACGCGACGAGGATGTTCAGCGCCAGCGCGGTCGGCCGGATCGCGGCCGGCGCCAGGCCCAGCAGCGTCATCAGCGCGATATAGCCCGACGCGCCGGCATGCCCGACCGACGAGTACAGCGCGGCGATCGCAAAGATACCGGCGATCAGCAGCAGCAGTTGAAGATCGATCGACACACGCAGCAGTCTATGGGCTGTCCGTATGATGCGCGGCCCATGGCCTTCAAACCTGTGCGCACCTTGCTGCGCATCTTCGTCACCGGCGCCCTGGCGGCGCTGCCGCTCGCGGCGACGCTGCTGATCTTCGCCTGGGCCGCGGGCATCCTGATCAGGTGGCTCGGTCCGGACAGCGCCGTCGGTCGCACGCTGCTCTCGATCGGCCTGGGCGTCGGCGCTTCCGAGGTCGTGGGCTATGCGATCGGCGTGGCCATCGTCGCGGCGGCGATCTTCGGCCTCGGCCTCTTGGTCGAGGCTGGCCTGCAGCGCGGCCTGGCCAGCCTCGTCAACGGCCTCGTGCTGCGCATCCCGGTGGTGGGCACGGTCTATGACCTGATGAAGCGCATGGTCGGCTTGGTGCGCGCGCAGGACGACAAGGGCGACGGCCTGAAATCGATGAGCGCCGTCTGGTGCCACTTCGGCGGGCCGCAGGCCGAAGGCAACAGCGTCGCGCTGGCGCTGCTGGGCAGCGACACCCCCGTGCTGATCAATGGCCAGCGCTGCGTCGCGGTGTTGATTCCGACCGCGCCGGTGCCGGTGGGCGGCGGCCTCATCTACGTGCCCGAGCACTGGATCACGCCGGCCGACGTTGGCATCGAGGCGGTGACGAGCATCTACGTCTCGATGGGGCTCACCTCGCCGCAGTACCTGCCGAAAGCAGACGCGGCCGCAAAGCTCACGGCCCCTGAAAAGCCCCCGCGCGCAACGTGATCACCAGCGTGTCGCGGTGGCCAACGCGATTCGGTTCCGTCGGCTGGATCGGCGTCGTCTCGTGGATCACGCGCGCGTCATCGAGCAGCAGCATCTGCCCCGGCTCGCTGATCGTGAAGCGCTGACCGGCCGGGCCGT
>JANMHY010000051.1:0-3602 GCA_031375525.1 Burkholderiales bacterium | reverse complement strand
GGGGCAACCGAATCGCCGGCATGGCGTGCCAGCGTCAGATGCGGTCGCCAGCGTCGGCATTCGGTGACCAGGTCCAGGCGTTCGAGCCCAACGCGCAGGTGCGCATGCAGCGCGAGCAAGGCCTGCGGCACGGCCTGCGGTGTCAGCACCGCGATGCCGTTCGGCCAGCGTTGCACGCGGTCCAGGTGCAAGGTGAACGCACTGAACGACACCCGCAAGCCTTCGATCAATTCGGGCCAGCGTCGCTGCGGCACCGCGCCCAGAAAATGCAGGGTCAGGTGGAGCCGCTCGGTGCGCTCCGGCACGGCATCGGCATCCCAGGCCCATGCGTCGCGGCATTGGGCCAGGGCCGCGCGCGTGCCGTCGTCCGGCCAGAGGGCAACGAACAGGCGCGATGTGCCGGCGGCTTTCATGCCGCACGAGATGCACAAGCGGCAGGCAGCACGTCACCGATCGGTCCGCGCGACAGTGCTTCGGCGACGCGGTCCGTGCCGGTCACAGCAACGCCAGCGTGCGGGCGTCGGGCTCGCCGCCGCAATACCGCTCCAGGACTTGCTGGAACACCGGCTGCTGCGGCAGGGCCGCCGCAAATGGGTCGCTCATCAAGGTACCGTCGTGTTGCGCACTCCGGAGTACGCGCTTGGGGCGGCCCGGTGCGAGTCTGTAGTCTGCGCCCGCGGCACGACGCATGGCGTGGCCCGGCTGGGCGTACGATGGATGGCCTCCATCGGCTCCATTCGCCAGGGCTCACGATGAGCGATCCGGACCTCGCAGTGCTGCGCCAGCAGATGGTCGCGGAGATCGCCATGCACACGATCTTCCTGACCACGCGATTGGGCAAGGCGGCACTCGACCGGCGCGTCCTGGACGTCATGGGCAAGGTGCCGCGCCATGAATTCGTGCGGCTCGAGCTGCAGCCCTTCGCCTACGCCGACATGCCTTTGCCGAACGGCTACGGCAAGACGATCTCGCAGCCGTTCATCGTTGCCCTGATGACCGACCTGCTCGATCTGCAGCCGACCGACATCGTGCTCGAAATCGGCACCGGTCTGGGTTACCAGACGGCGATCCTGGCCGCGTTGGCGCAGCATGTCTACAGCGTCGAACTGATCGAAGAACTGGCCATCGACGCCCGGCACCGGCTGGCCCGACAGGGCTGCACCAACGTCGACGTCCGCGTCGGCGACGGCCGCTCCGCCTGGTCCGATCAAGCGCCGTTCGACAAGATCATCGTCACGGCGGCGCCCGATCTGATCCCGCCTGCGCTGATCTACCAGTTGACGCCGGGGGGCAGGATGGTCATTCCCGCCGGCCTGCCCGACGATCAACAGCTTCTGCTGGTCGAAAAGGATGCAAACGATACGGTCTCGACGCAAGAAGTCCTGCCGGTGCGGTTTTCGCTGCTCGAGGAAAGCGGCTGAGACCACCATGCCCAATCGCCTCGCCCGCGAAACCAGCCCCTACCTGCAGCAGCACGCCGGCAACCCGGTGGACTGGTTCGCCTGGGGCGCCGAGGCGCTGGCCCTGGCGCGCAGCAGCGGGCGGCCGATCCTGCTGTCGGTGGGCTACTCGGCCTGCCATTGGTGCCATGTGATGGCGCACGAGTGCTTCGAAGACGACGAGACCGCCGCGTTGATGAACCGGCACTTCGTCAACATCAAGGTCGACCGGGAGGAGCGCCCCGACCTCGACCAGATTTACCAGACCGCCCATCAATTGCTGACCCGGCGCGCGGGCGGCTGGCCGCTGACGATGTTCCTCACGCCCGAGGGCAAGCCCTTTTTCGGCGGCACCTACTTCCCGAAGCGTTCGCGCAACAGCCTGCCGGGGTTCGACGACCTGCTGCAGCGGGTGGCCGAGGTCTGGCGCACGCAGCGTGAGCCATTGATCGCGCAGGGCGACGCGCTCGTCCGGCACCTCGCCGACACGCTTCCCGCGCCGCACGACGGTGATCCCGGCGATACGCTGGATTCGGCCGCGGCGCAGGCCGGGGCGCGGCTGCGCGACGCGTCGATGGAGTCCTTCGACGCGCTCAACGGCGGATTCGGCGGCGCGCCGAAGTTCCCGCAGACCTCGAATCTCGACGCGCTGCTGCGCCACGCGGTGGCCACGGGCGACGCTGCCGCGCGTGGCGCTGTCTTGCTGACCCTGCGCCGCATGGCCGAGGGCGGCCTGTACGACCACCTGGGCGGCGGCTTTTACCGCTACAGCACAGACGCCCGGTGGACGATCCCGCACTTCGAGAAGATGCTGTACGACAACGGGCCGCTGCTGCGCCTGTATGCACAGGCATGGCAGCTCAGCGGTGATGCGCTCTTCCGCCAGGTCTGCGAAGGCACGGCCGCGTGGCTGATGCGCGAGATGCAGTCGCCGGACGGTGGCTGCTTTTCCAGCCTCGATGCCGACGCCGAGGGTGAAGAGGGCCGCTTCTACGTCTGGCAGCGCGACGAGGTCGCCGGGGCGCTCGGCGCAGACGAGTTCGCTGCGTTCGCTGCGCGCTACGGTCTCGACACGGCGCCCAACTTCGAAGGCCGCGCCTGGCACCTGCGTGTCGCCCTGCCGCTGGCCGAGGTGGCCGAGCGGCTCGGTCGCCCGATCGCCGAATGCGAAGCACTGATCGCCGGCGCTCGCGCGCGCCTGTTCGCGCTGCGCGAGACGCGCGTGCGCCCGGGCCGCGACGACAAGGTACTGACCGCCTGGAACGCCTTGGCGATCGACGGCATGGCCGTCGCGGCGCGGGTGTTCGGGCAACCGCGTTGGGCCGCGTCGGCGCGGCGCGCGCTCGACTTCATCGTCGCGGCGCTGTGGCGCGACGGCCGCCTGCTGGCCACCAACGGCCGCGCGCACCTCAATGCCTACCTCGACGACCACGCCTTCCTGCTCGGCGCGCTGCTCGAACTGATGCAGGGCGGCCCGCTGCGCGCCGACGACCTGCGCTTTGCCTGCACCGTGGCCGACCTGATGCTCGAGCAGTTCGAGGACCCGCAAGGGGGCGGCTTCCACTTCACCAGCAACGACCATGAAGCGCTGGTGCTGCGCCCGAAGTCAGGCCACGACGGTGCGATGGCGTCGGGCAACGGCACGGCCGCACTGCAGCTGCAGCGCCTGGGGCATCTGATCGGCGAGCCGCGCTATCTGGAGGCCGCCAGGCGCACGATGGCGCTGTTTGCCGCCGAGGCACTGCGCGTGCCCCTCGGCTTCGCCACGCTCGTCGCCGCGCTCGCCGAATACCACTCGCCGCCGGCGCTGGTGGTGCTCACCGGACCCGGCGCGGCGACTTCCGCCTGGCGCGCCGGGCTCGCCGGGCGCTACCTGCCCGGCTTGATGGTGCTGCAACTGCCTGAGCACACCGCCGGCCTGCCCCAGGTGCTGGCCAAGCCGGTGGGTGCCGGTCCGCAGGCCTGGGTCTGTCGCGGCCCGCAGTGCCTGCCGCCGTTGGCTGACATCGAGTCGCTGTTGGCGTGCCTGTCGAGAGATGAAG
This sequence comes from Burkholderiales bacterium, assembly GCA_031375525.1. Taxonomy (GTDB): domain Bacteria; phylum Pseudomonadota; class Gammaproteobacteria; order Burkholderiales; family Burkholderiaceae_C; genus CADEEN01. The sequence goes on along the minus strand of JANMHY010000051.1, from coordinate 121 downwards.
CCGATGCCTGAAAGCCTCGACGAGATCGCCGCGCGCACGCTCGCGCATTACGACCAGCGAGCGCAAGCCTACCGGGAAGGTACGCGCGATCACGACGTGAGCCAGAACATCGCGGCACTGC
>JANMHY010000014.1:0-1507 GCA_031375525.1 Burkholderiales bacterium | reverse complement strand
AGCCGATCATCCTGTTCATCGACGAGACCCACACGCTGGTCGGCGCGGGCGGCGCAGCCGGCACCGGCGATGCGGCCAATCTGCTCAAGCCTGCACTGGCGCGTGGCACGCTGCGCACCATCGGCGCCACCACCTTTGCCGAGTACAAGAAGCACATCGAAAAAGACCCGGCCTTGACGCGCCGCTTCCAGACCGTGCAGGTGGACGAGCCCGACGAGCCCAAGGCCATCCTGATGATGCGTGGCGTCGCCAGCACGATGGAGAAACACCACAAGGTGCAGATCCTCGACGAGGCGCTCGAAGCCGCGGTCAAGTTGAGCCACCGCTACATCCCGGCCCGCCAGCTGCCCGACAAGAGCGTGAGCCTGCTCGACACGGCGTGTGCGCGCGTGGCAGTGAGCCTGCACGCCACACCGGCCGAAGTGGACGACTGCCGCAAGCGCATCGAAGCGCTGGAGACCGAGCTCGGCATCATCGGCCGCGAGAGGGCCATCGGCATCGACATCGGCAAGCGCGAGACCGATGCCAACGAGTTGCTGGCCGCGGAACGCACGCGCCTGGCCGCGCTGGACGCGCGCTGGGCCGAGGAGAAGGCGCTGGTCGATCAACTGCTGGACCTGCGCGGCAAGCTGCGCGCAGGCATCCGCCCGGTGGAGGGCACCGGCAGCAAGCTCGAGTCCGACGCTGCGGTGGCCGCTGAAGCGCAAGGCATGACCGACGGTGACCGCGACGCCGAGCGCAAGGCCCAGCTAGCGCAGTTGAAAGAGGTGCAGGACAAGCTGACCGCGCTGCAGGGCGAGACGCCGCTGATCCTGCCGACCGTGGACTACCAGGCGGTGGCCGCAGTGGTCGGCGACTGGACGGGTATCCCGGTCGGCCGCATGGCGCGCAACGAGATCGAGACCATTCTCAAGGTGGCCGACAGCCTGGCGCAGCGCGTGATCGGGCAAGACCATGCAATGCACATGATCGCCAAGCGCATCCAGACCAGCCGCGCCGGGCTGGACAACCCGAGCAAGCCGATCGGCGTCTTCATGCTCGCCGGCACCAGCGGCGTCGGCAAGACCGAGACTGCGCTCGCCCTGGCCGAAGCGCTCTATGGCGGCGAGCAGAACCTCATCACCATCAACATGAGCGAGTACCAGGAAGCGCACACCGTGAGCACGTTGAAGGGCGCGCCGCCGGGCTACGTGGGTTACGGCGAAGGCGGTGTGCTGACCGAAGCCGTGCGCCGCAAGCCCTACAGCGTGGTCCTGCTCGACGAGGTGGAAAAAGCCCACCCCGACGTGCACGAGATGTTCTTCCAGGTCTTCGACAAGGGCTTCATGGAAGACGGCGAAGGCCGCTTCATCGACTTCAAGAACACGCTGATCCTGCTCACCACCAATGCCGGCACCGAGCTGATCGCCGGCCTGTGCAAGGACCCCGAGTTGATGCCCGGCCCCGAAGACATGGCCAAGGCGCTGCGCGAGCCGCTGCTGAAGATCTTCCCGCCGGCTCTGCTGGG
>JANMHY010000962.1:0-2895 GCA_031375525.1 Burkholderiales bacterium | reverse complement strand
CCTTCGCCGAGGCCCGAGGCGCCGCCGGTGACGATGAAAACCTTGCCTGCGATGTCCATGCTGTCCTGTCCCTGCAAATCTAGTTGGAGATGGCTTCTTGCGCTGGCACCTGCGTCGATCGCAGGAAAAGAGTCTCCGGCGCAATGTCGAGCGCGCCGGGCCAGCACACCGTGCCGTGGGCTACGTGGGCTTGACAGAAAAGCGTTGAGTCTTTCAGCCGAGCGAAAACGCCGCGATCGAGATAAGGGGTGCACGAGAACTTGCGCAAAGAACCATCGCCGTAGCCCAGCAACAAGTCGGAAGGAGGAATCGGCGTCACTCGAACGAGTTCGGGGATATCCATGGTCAGTACTCCTCGGCTATCGCAGCGGATCGATTGCAAACGGCGGCTGCCCATTGACGGCCAACTCCCAATCGGCAACCAGCTCTTCACGGTGAATTTCAATCCACGCTTGAACGAGACGAAGTTTGGAGCCCGGAAGTGACCCAGCCAATACGCTTGCGTCGGCGATCGACAATGAGGCTTCCTTGCCTTGATACCGAGCGTGGATGTGCGGTGTCTTGTGCATTTCGTCGTCGAAGAAGTACATGTAGATGACGACGCCAAAGAACATGCTGATGGCGGGCACAGCTCGGTCCTTCCCTCGCTTTTCGATCAGGCCAGCGCCGCCAGCGCGCGTGCCGTGATCTGATCGACCGTGCCCGTGCCGTCGATCTTGCGGCAGCGCGGTGCGGCGGCGTCGCCGCTCGCAGCCCACTTGGCGTAGTACTCGACCAGCGGCCGCGTCTGGCTTTGATAGACCTCGAGGCGTTTGCGCACGGTCTCCACCTTGTCGTCGTCGCGCTGGATCAGCGGCTCGCCGGTGGCGTCGTCCTTGCCGGCGACCTTCGGCGGGTTGAACTTGACGTGGTAGCTGCGGCCCGAGGCGATGTGGAACAAGCGGCCGCTCATGCGTTCGATGATCGCTTCATCTGGCACGTCGATCTCGAGCACGGCGTCGAGCTTCACGCCGGCGGCCTTCATCGCTTCGGCCTGCGCGATCGTGCGCGGGAAGCCGTCGAAGAGAAAGCCGTTGGCGCAGTCAGCCTGCGCAATGCGCTCCTTGACCAGGCCGATGATGATGTCGTCGGACACCAGCGCGCCGGCGTCCATCACCTTCTTGGCGGCCACACCCAGCGGCGTGCCGGCCTTGACCGCCGCGCGCAGCATGTCGCCGGTGGAGACTTGCGGAATGCCGTAGTGTTTGCACAGGAAGGCGGCCTGCGTGCCTTTGCCGGCGCCGGGCGCTCCCAACAGGATCAGTCTCATCGCGTCCCTCGTTGTGGTGTGGTCAGGTCGGGCCGATTATCGCGGCTGCGAGAACAACATCCTGACGCGTTGCAGATCATCGAGGGTATCCACGCCCGGCCCGGGCGCCTGCTCGGTGACGTGCACGGCGATGCGCTCGCCATGCCAGAGCACGCGCAATTGCTCGAGCGCTTCGGTGCGCTCCAGCGGCGCCATCGGCAGTGTCGGAAAGCGGCGCAGGAAAGCGGCGCGGTAGGCGTACAGGCCGACATGGCGCAGCGCTGGTGGGTCCTGCGGCAGCGCGGTGCTTTCTTTTGCGCTGCCGTCGCGCCACCACGGCAGCGGCGCGCGCGAAAAGAGCAGGGCGCGTGATTGCGCATCGAGCACCACCTTGACGACGTTCGGGTTCAGGTAGTCGGCCAGGTCGTGGATGGCATGGGCGACGGTGGACATCACGCAGTCGCCGCGCTGACCGAGGAACGCGGCGCAGGCATCGATCAGCGCCGGCTCGATCAGCGGTTCGTCGCCTTGCACATTGACCACCACCGCGTCGTCGTCCAAGCCGAGCAGCGTGCAGGCTTCGGCCAGGCGGTCGCTGCCACTGGCATGGTCGACGCGCGTCATCAGCGCCCGCACGCCGTGCTGCTCGCAGGCGCGGGCGATCGAGGCGTGGTCCGTCGCCACGACCACTTCGCGCGCACCGGACAGCGCCGCGCGTTGCGCCACCCGCACCACCATCGGCGCGCCGCCGATGTCGGCCAGCGGTTTGTCGGGCAGCCGCGTCGAGGCCAGTCGCGCCGGAACGATCACGGTGAAAGAGGTCACGACGCCTCAGGGTCGTAGGGCTGGGCCTCGCTCTCGAGCATCACCGGAATGCCGTCGCGGATCGGGAACGCCAGCCGGTCGGCGTGGCAGGCCAGCGCGGTCGGCTGCTGCTCGGCGTCGCGCAGCATCACCAGCTTGCCCTTGCACAGCGGGCAGACGAGCAGTTCGATCAGACGGTGGTCAGGGGCGGCCATGAGGTGGTGCGGCTCGGTGGGTTCGGGAACAGACGCTTGATGGCCGCGGCGAAACCGAGGTCGAACTCCAAGTCTAGCGGTGCCACCCAGACGCGCGTGCGGCCGAACGACAGGCCGGCGAGCTTGACGGCGTCCTTCTCGGTCAGCACCACGTCGCTGGTGCCGCGAGGCCAGGGCAGTTCCACGAAGTCGTGGTGGTCGGGCAGCGGCAGCGCGGTGAACATGAGGCCGTGCTCACGCAGTTGCGCGAAGAAGCGCCGCGGCGAAGCGATGCCGGCCACGGCCACCACTGGCTGCTCGCGCAGCGCCGCCCAACTGTCGGCCATCGGCGCATGGCCGCAGCGCCAGTCTTCGAGGCTGAGCACGCCGGTCAGGTGCCGCGTGCCCATCCAGCCGGGCAGCGCCAGCGGCGGTTGCGCGGCGTTGTAGAGGATCAGCGTGTTGGGCGGCAGTGCGGCCGGCAGCCGTTCGCGCAGCGGCCCCGCGGGCAGCAGCAGGCCGTTGCCGACGCCACGCTCGTCGAAGACGATGACCTGCGCGTCGCGCGCCAGGCGGTGGTGCTGCAGGCCGTCGTCGGAGATGACGATG
>JANMHY010000948.1:0-2032 GCA_031375525.1 Burkholderiales bacterium | reverse complement strand
CCAGTGGCAGATCATTGCCTGCGCGCGCCATGGCCGCACCGCGGCGCTGGCCGCACCGTTCAAGCCCAGGGACGCGATGCTGTTTTCTGTCGTCTCGTCGTTCGACGCCGCCTACAGCGCCTATGGCGATTTCCAGCATGGCATCGAGCGCTACTGGACGATCCAGCACCTGACGCAGCAGGGCATCACCGAACTCGACGCCGTGGTGATGAAAGACGGCCTCGTGCGCGCCGACACGCTGCCCCTGGTCTTCAAGGCGCTGGGCTGTGAGCCGCTGCCGCGCGGCGCGCATGTGCGCGTGCGCATCACCGGCACCGACGCGCTGACACTCGACGTTCATGCCAACTTGTTGGCACGACTGGACGAAGAAGCGGCGTCAACAGCGTCTGAAGAAGAAGACAGTGAGGTTCTCGATGCCGCGCCGCTGGCGCTGGCGATCGATCTCGACGAGCCTGAAGCCACTGCGCCCCTGACCTCTTGAACCCGCGATGACCCGCCGCGACTACATCAACACCAGCATCCTGACGCGCCAGGCCGAGCTGCGCGAGGTGCAGCAAAAAACACGCTGGCGGCTGACGACGCTGCACGGCGCGATCATCGTCTCGCTGGCCATTCACGTGGTGCTGCTGACGATCCGCTTTGTCGATCCCGAGCGCTTCAACCGCATTTTCCAGGACACGCCGCTCGAAGTGATTCTGGTCAACGCCAAGACCACCGAGCGCGCGGTGCTGGCGCAGGCGATCGCGCAGGCCAACCTGGCCGGCGGCGGCGAAGCGGCGGCCGGCCGCGCGACCTCGCCGCTGCCGCCGGCGGCGACGATCGAAACCGGCGACTCGCTCGAGAACGCGCGCAGGCAGATCGAGCGCATGCAGGAGGAGCAGCAGCAGTTGCTGGCGCAGATCCGCCGTGAGATCGCGCTGCTGCCGCCACCCGATCCGTCGCGCGACGCCGGCAACCCGGAAGAAAAAGCGCGCGAAGAGCGGCGCCGCCAGTTGCTGCAATTGCTGGCCGAAATCGAAAAGCGCGTCAACGAAGAGAACGCGCGGCCGAAGAAGCGCTACATCAGCCCGGCCACGCGCGAGGCCGATTACGCGATCTACTACGACAGCCTGCGGCGCAAGATCGAAGAACGCGGCACGCGTGACTTCCCGGAGCAGAACGGCAAGAAGCTATACGGTGAGCTGACGATGAACATCACCGTCGATGCCAGCGGCCGCGTCGTCGAGGCCGACATCGTGCGCCCGTCCACTTCGCGTTTGCTCGACCGCCGCGCGATCGCAATCGTGCGCGCCGCCTCGCCGTTCGGCAACTTCACCGCCGACATGAGGAAGCAGGCCGACCAGATCGTCGTCACCTCGCGCTTTCGTTTCACGCGCGACGACGGGCTGGAGACGACGCTGAGCGATACGGCCAGGAAATGAGCTTCGGTTCGCACCTGCTGCGGCTGGCGGCGCTGCTGCTGGTGTGTTTTCTCGCGCTGCAGCTCTACTTCGTCGGCCGCATCGCGCTGATGGCCGTGGCCGATCCGCAATCCACCACCTTCGAGCGCAGCGAGATGTGGCGCCTGTTCAGTGAATCCGGCCGCGTCGCCTGGGGCCAGCAATGGGTCGGCGACGAGCGCCTGGGCAAGAACATCAAGCGCGCCGTGATCGCCAGCGAGGACGCCGGCTTTGCCGACCACAGCGGTGTCGATTGGGAGGCGATGGAGCGGGCCTGGGAGCGCAACCAGCGCGCACAGGATGTGGCCGACAAGCGCAACGAACGCGCAGCCAAACGTCAATCAGGCAGCCCCGACAAAGCCATCGTGCCGGTGACAGCCAAGCTGGTCGGCGCTTCGACGATCACACAGCAACTGGCGAAGAACCTGTTTCTCTCCGGCGAGCGCACGCCGCTGCGCAAGGGCCAGGAACTGGTGCTGACCTACGCGCTCGAAACCTGCTTGTCCAAGCAACGCATCCTCGAGATCTATCTCAACCACGTCGAGTGGGGCGAAGGCCTGTTCGGCGCGCAGGCTGCGGCGCGCTACTACTTC
>JANMHY010000942.1:0-1539 GCA_031375525.1 Burkholderiales bacterium | reverse complement strand
CTGAACCGCATGGTCGAGACCTTGCGGTTCAGACGCCGAAGTAGGCCTGCGAGATCTGCTCTCGCGTGAGTTCGCCGGACGCGCCTTGCAAGGAGACGCGCCCCTCCTGAAAGCAGTAGATGCGCTGACTCACGCGCTGCGCCATCACCACGTCCTGCTCGACGATCACGACCGTCATGCCCTCAGTGCAGATCGCCGGCAGCGCGTCGTAGATTTCCTTGATGACGATGGGCGCCAGGCCCAGGCTCAATTCGTCGCACAGCAGCAGCGTGGGGTTGCTCATCAGCGCGCGGCCGATCGCCACCATCTGCTGCTGCCCGCCCGACAGCGACGTGGCAGGCTGGGCGCGCTTCTCGGCCAGGATGGGAAAGAGCTTGAAGAGACGCTCGATGCTCCACGGCCCGGGGCGCTTGGCGAACGCGCCCATCAACAGGTTCTCTTCGACGCTCAGGCTGGGGAACAGGCGGCGGCCTTCGGGCACCAGCGCGATGCCGCGCCTGACGATCTCGCCGGGCGGCGTGCCGCCGATGGCTTCGCCTTTGAAGCGGATTTGATCGGCCCTGGTCTTCACCAGCCCGGTAAGTGATTTCAGCAAGGTGCTCTTGCCCGCGCCGTTGGCACCGATGACGGCCACAAGCTCGCCTTCGTTCAGCGTGAAGTCGATGCCGAACAGGGCTTGCGCGTCGCCGTAGAACGCCGTCAGTCCAGTGGTTTGCAACAGTGCGGCCATCTCGACCTCTCAGGCTTCCATGCCCATGTAGACCCGCCGCACCTCGGCGTCGTCCATCACCGCGCGCGGCTCGCCCTCGGCCAGCTTCTGGCCGAAGTTGATGACGTACAGGCGGTCGGCGATCGACAGCAGTGCATGCACCACATGCTCAATCCAGATCATCGTGACGCCCTGCGCCTTGATGCGCTTGAGTTCATCGACCAGCTGCTTCGCTTCATGTTCGGTGAGGCCGCCCGCGATCTCGTCGAGCAGCAGCAGCCTGGGTTTCGTGGCCAGGGCGCGCGCCAGTTCCAGCCGCTTGCGGTTCAGCAAGGTCAAGCCACCGGCGGGCTGGTTGGCTTGCGCCATCAAGCCGGTTTGCTGCAGCACGCCATGCGCCGTCTCCCAGGCCTCGGCCTCGGGCTGCCCGCCGCCGAAGCAGGCGGCGGTGACGAGGTTCTCGAACACCGTCATGTGGCCGAAAGGCTGCGGCACCTGGTAGCTGCGGCCGATGCCGGCGCGGCAACGCCGGTGCGGCTTCAGCACGGTGATGTCGCAGCCCTCGAACTCGACCCGGCCCGCGTCGCAGCGCACATCGCCCGAGATCAGGTTGAACAGCGTCGTCTTGCCCGCGCCGTTCGGCCCCAGGATGCCCAGCGTCTGGCCTTCGTCGACCGACAGCGTGATGTCGTCCGTGACCTTGACGGCCCCGTACGACTTGTGCACATCGTGCAGCGCGAGCAGCGGCATCGTGGCCTCAGATCGGCTTGAGCGTGCCGCCGGTGGGGATGCTCTTGGCCGCGTCGTTGTTGACGATGACCAGATCGACC
>JANMHY010000905.1:0-2774 GCA_031375525.1 Burkholderiales bacterium | reverse complement strand
CCGGCCGAGCCTGATGCAGATGGGCGCTGACCTGGGGCCTGGCGGCATCAAGGCCCTGGCGGGGCTCGGCCCGTTCGCGTCGCTGTGGCAAACGCTCGGCCGCCACTTTCACGACCCGCGCCTGCGCCAGCTCTTCGCGCGCTACGCCACCTACTGCGGCGCCTCGCCGTGGGCGGCGCCGGCGACGCTGATGCTGGTGGCACATGTCGAGCAGGACGGCGTCTGGTCGATCGACGGCGGCATGGCCCGCCTCGCGCAGCGCCTTGCTGAACTTGCCGCGTCGCGCGGCGTCGAGCTGCGCTACGGCGCCGCGGCGCAGCGCATCGACACCACACAAGGCCGCGCCAGCGGCGTCGTGCTGCGCAGCGGCGAGCGCCTGGCGGCCGATTCGGTGGTCTTCAACGGCGACAGCAACGCGCTGGCGCTGGGCCTGCTCGGCGACGACGCAACCGGTGTCACCCGCGCGCCGCTCGCCAACACCGAGCGTTCGCTGTCGGCCGTGACCTGGGCGATTCACGCTCGCGCCGAGGGTTTCCCACTGGCGCGCCACAACGTCTTCTTCGACAACGACTACGCCAGCGAATTCAGCGACGTCTTCAAGCAGCGCCGCCTGCCACGGCAAGGCACCGTCTATGTCTGCGCGCAAGACCGCTTGCGCGACGACGCGCCGCCCACGGGCTGCGAACGCTTGCTCGCCCTCGTCAATGCACCTGCGGACGGAGACACAAACACCTTCGACGCCTCGGAGATCGAACCATGCGAACACCGCAGCCTGGCGCTGCTGCAGCACTGCGGCCTGCAGCTGGAATTGAAGAGCCGCACGCAGGTGCTGCGGCGCACGCCGGCAGATTTCAATCGCCTGTATCCGGGCTCGGGTGGCGCGCTCTACGGGCCGGCGACGCACGGCTGGATGGCGCTGTTCAAGCGGCTGGGCGCGGCGACGGCGCTGCCGGGGCTGTACCTGGCGGGGGGCAGCGCGCACCCGGGGCCGGGCGTGCCGATGGCGGCGATGTCGGGCCGCTTGGCGGCTGCGACGCTGCTGGCGCACCTCGATTCGATCAGCCGCTCGCGCCGGGTGCGTATCGCTGGTGGTACGTCGATGCGATCAGCGACGATGGCCGCCACGCCCTGACCGTCATCGCCTTCATCGGCAGCGTCTTCTCGCCGTACTACCGCCGCGCCTTCGCGCGCAACGCCGACACGGCGGCCGAAGACCATTGCGCGATCAACGTCTGCCTGTACAGCCCCGGCGCCAAGCGCTGGACGATGACCGAGCGCGGCGCGCGCCACGTGCAGCGCGAGCGCAGCGCCTTCGTCGTCGGCCCGAGCTGGTTGCGCTGGCATGGTGATGCGCTCGAGATCACGCTCGACGAGCACAGCGTGCCGCTGCTACGCGCCGTGCGCGGCGTGCTGCGCCTGCACCCGCACGCGCTGCCGCGCTTTGCCGCGGCGCTCGATGCGCGCGGCCGCCACCGCTGGGGCCCGATCGCGCCCTGCGCGCGCATCGAGGTTGAGCTGCAATCGCCCGCGCTGCGCTGGCAAGGCCATGCCTACTTCGACAGCAACGAAGGCGACGAGCCGATCGAGCGCGCCTTCACGCGCTGGGACTGGCTGCGCACCGCGGCGCCGGACGGCAGCACCGCCGTGATCTACGACGTGCAGCCGCGCGGCGTCAGGCGCGGCGGCGCTTCGCGCTTGATCACGCGCCGCTTTGCGCCCGACGGTTCGAGCAGCGACTTCGAAGCCTCGCCGCGGCAGCGCCTGGCGCCGAGCGCGCTCTGGCGCATCGACCGCCAGGTCCGCGCGGCCGGCGCGCCGCGCGTGCTGCGCACGCTCGAAGACACGCCGTTCTACGCGCGCTCGTTGATCGAGATGCAGGCCGGCAACGGCCAGCTCGTCAAGGCCGTGCATGAAACGCTCGACGTGCCGCGGCTGGTGTCACCGGTCGTGCAGGCGATGCTGCCGTTTCGCATGCCGCGGCGGTCTTGACGTAGCATCTCGCGCACTGAAGGAGGAACAATCATGGACAAGCGCCGTTGTTTTTGCTGGGCGACGATCGTTGCGATGTGGTCCGCGTGCGCCTTCGCGTCGCCCGCACGGGCGATGGTGACGTTCGACGTCAACATCTCCGATCTCAGTTGCGGCAAGACCAACGCCGCGGGCCAGACCTTCCTCAGCGACTGCGACACCTTGTCGTTTGCGGCCTCGATCGCGCCCGGTGACACCGCGTTCCTGCGCGCCAGCTTGAACTACCACTACACCGACGACGGCTTGGCCTTGCCGCAGCCCACGTCGATCCAGGGCGACCGCTTCGGCTTCAGCACGATCCCGGTCACGCACGAGGCCGGCGCACTTTATGTCGTGCGCACCGATTGCTACCGCACCTGCCCGTTCCCGCCCAACGTCGATGTCACGGGCACGCCCTTCGGGCCGCTGCTGCTGGGCTACAACGAGGTGCCCGACGACATCACCGGCAGCCTGCCGCTATTCGTGCAGATGAGCCTGCCGGCCGACGCGGCCATCGGCTGGTCGATGGAGCTTTTCCTGTCGCCCTCGCCGGTGACCTTGGCTGCGCCAGTGCCCGAGCCGGCCACGCTGGCCCTGACGGCGGCAGGCCTGTTGGCGCTCGGCCTGCGCGGCCGACGCCGTGGTGTCGCGCCTCAGCCTTGTTGAAACTGCGTCAGCACAGCTCTAGCTGTGTCTTGTTTTGTCTGCTGCCGTTCGCATGCATTGCATTTCCGGGTCCCGCCCCGGCAGGCGGGTAACTTTCATTT
>JANMHY010000845.1:0-8033 GCA_031375525.1 Burkholderiales bacterium | reverse complement strand
CGATTTCTGGAGGACAGCGGCGACCTGCCCGAAAGTGCGCTCACCGCCGGCATTCCGGTCTCGGTGCGGCCGAAGGACGACGACAGCACCGGCAACGCCATCACCTTCATCATCGCCACTCTCGGCACCGATATCGAATACCCGCACCAACGCCTGGCGGCGATCAGCGCCTCGGTGCAGGCCGCGAAGTCGCATGTGCAGAGCCTGCCGCGTGCAGCGATGTCCAACTACACCATCGCCTTGATGGGCCCGACCATCCTCGGCCTGCTCACCGGCCTGGCCGGCCGCACGCGGCCGGTGTTCAACATCACCATCTCCAACGTCCCCGGCCCCGACAAGCCGCTGTATTTCCGCGGCGCGGAATTGCTCGCCAACTACCCGGTGTCCGTCGTCACGCACGGCCAGGCGATCAACATCACTTGCCAGAGTTATGCCGGCACGATGGCCTTCGGCTTCACCGGCTGCCACAGCACGCTGCCGCACATGCAGCGCATCGCGGTCTATACCCGCGAAGCGTTCGAGGAGTTGGAGCGGCTGATCTTGAAGCCGGCGAAGAAACGCGCGCCGCGCAAGACCAGCGCCAAGACGGCGCCGCGCAAACGCAAATCAAGCTGAGCGCCGCAGCGGCAGCCACGGCACCAGCAACAACAGCAAGGCCAGCGCCGCCAGCGCGTTGCGCAGATCGACGCTGGTCTGCACCGGCCGCGACAGCGCGGGTGCACTCAGCGCAGCGGCAAGCGCGTCGCCACCCAGGCGCACAAAGGCCAAGCCATTCTCGTTGGCCAACAAACGCAAGTAGCCCTCGCGCAGCGACGACAGGTGTTCGCTGCCGAGCGTGGCGCCGAGCGCGGCGGCCGGCACTTCGTCGCGGCCGGCGAGATCCCGGTTAGGCGGGTGCGGGTTCGTCTGCGCCACGTCGTCGGCGCCCCAAAAACCAAGCGAACGTCCGAGCGCATCGCTCTTCGGAATCGGCGACGGTTTCAGTGCGCCGACGCCGACGATGACGCCCGCCACCTCCCCCGGTTTGTCGTCGAACGCCGGGCGCTGGTTCGGGTCGAGCGGCGGCGCTTCGTGGCCGTCGGTGACGAAGACCAGCGACGGCGTGCCGGGCAACTGGCGCGCGATGCCGAGGGCACTGTGCAGGCCCTTGGCGACTTCGCTGTTGCCCGACCAGGCCATGCGGCCGTCGATGCGCGCCAGCGCGCCGCGCAGCTCGGCGCGGTGCGCGCAGACCTCGACCGGCGTGAACAGCAGGTACGAGCGGTACTCGGTGAAGATCGCCCAGCCGATCTTCGAGCCGCAAGGCAAGGCCTCGATGGCAGCACGCAGCGCCGCCTTGGCGGCAGCCAAGCGCGACACCGGCCGCCCTTGCCACTCCTCGTCCTCGACGTTCATGCTCTGCGTCACGTCGAGCACGACCACATGCTCGAAGCGCGCGCGCTCGAGCGGCCACGTCGGCCGCGCGAAGGTGGCCATCAAGGCCAGCGCGGCAGCGAGCAAGAGCCACTTCGTCATGGCAAGCCCGGCGAGAAGCCGCGCATCGTCGTTGCCGCACGCTCGGCACTGCGCTCGGGCCCGGCCACCGGCATGTCGGACTCTTCGGGGTCCGGCACCAGGCGCTGCGCGCGCTCGAGGTTGTAGCGCGCGTTCCAGTGGCCGGGGTCGTGCCGCAACACGTCGCGGTAGTGTTCCTTGGCCAGCTCGATCAGCGCCAGCGCCTGGCCGGGTTTGTCGTCGTCGCGCAGCGCCACCGCCTGGCGCATCAGCAGGTTGGCGCTGTTGTAGCGTGCCGCCTGACCGAGCGGCGTGTCGTCTTGCAACGCGCCGTAGTGCTTGAGCGCCGCCTCATCGTCGCCGCCTGCGGCCAGCGCATGGGCTTGCGCAAAGCGCATCGGCGCCGGCCTGTCGGTTTGATCGGCTGGCACCGTGCTGCTGCTGATCTGCGCATTGCGCCGCCGGTCGCGCAACCACAGCGCGCCGTCGGCGGCAGCGGCCAGCGCGGCCAGCGCCAACAACAGCCAGACGCCGCGTGTCGTGCGCCGAGCAATCAGGCTCATCGGCGGATCTCCAGCCACCTTGCGGCCAGCAACAGCAGCACGCACAGCAGCGCCAGCGCGTGGCACCAAGGTTCGAGGTCGCGCCGCGGCACCAGCTCCTGATAGACCATCGGCAGGTTCTCGAGCCGGTTGAGGTCGGCAATCGCCTGGCGCAGCGCCTCGGCGTCGCTGGCTTCATAGACGCGGTAGGGCGTTTCGAGCGATTCGAAAAAGCGGTTGAGCATCATCTCGGGCACGCTCTCGGTGGCGCTCGGCGTGTCATTGGGTCCCGGGCGCAGGCCGGGGCTGTTGGCCGAGCGCAGGTAGATCCAGTAGATCGCCGCGCGCTGCTTGCGCGCCTGGTGCGACAGGCGCTCGCGCAGATCGGGGTCGATGCGGTCGCCGCCGTCGGAGACCAGCAGCACGATGCGCGAGCCGGTGTAGGGCCGGTCGGTGAACAACTCGAGCGCCGATTCGAGCGCCAGGCCGATGTTGGTTTCCGACAGGCCGCGGCCGATGTTGCCGGCGGCAATCGCGGCCTGCACCACCTCGCCGTGGTGCGTGAAGCCGAGCACCGGCATCGGCAGCGTCGAGAAGACGACGAGCGCAAAGCGATCGTCGGGCCGCTGCGACGTGAATTCGCCGAGCAACTGCCGCGCCACCTTGCCCTTCGAGTCGCGCAAACGCGCAGCACTCTGCGCGATGTACGCCTCCACCACCTCGGGGCCGCCGGCGCGCACACCCGCCAAGGGTTGAGGCCGCGCGCCCGCAAAGCCCTGGTCCATGCTGCGGCTGCGGTCGAGCAGCAGCACGATCTCGGCGCCCTTGCCGATGCGCGGAGCGAAGTACTCGGCCCGGTGCGGCCCGGCCAGCGCCAGCACCAGCGCTGCGATAGCCAGCGCTGCGATCGCGCGCAGCGCGCGGCCGATGGCTGTCGAGAGCATGTCGCGCGGCGCCAGCGCGAGCCAGCCGTTGGCCAACGGCTGGCCGGGCCGTCGCAGCAGCGGCAGCAGCGCCAATGGCAACAACCACAGCAGCCAGGGGTCGTCGAAACTCATGTGCCGCGCTCCGCATCGCGGCAACGCTTGCACAACGCAACCAGCCACGCCGCGTCATCGGTATCGTGGGCGCCGCCTTCGAAGAACTCGCGCTGCGACAAGCGCAGGAAACGCACGATGTCTTGCTGCAGCGGCGCGAAGGCGGTGTGCTTGGCGGTCAAGCGATCGACGCCGTGCTCGAACAGCACCTCGCCCGCGCTCCGGTTCAGCGCCGCATGCACGCGCTGACACGCTTCGCGCCACGACGGCGCTGGCGCCTGATTCAGCTGGCGCCACGCCAGCGCAAACGGCCGCCGCTGGGCGCTCCACCACGGCAAACCGAAATAGACGACGCCCAGGTACGTCAGCAGTGCCGTCAGCAGCGCGCCAACACCCAACAACCGCCAACGCCGCGCCAGGGTGTCGATCAACGGCGGCGCGGCGTCGGGCTGCAAGTCGCCGAGGCCGGTGCGCGGCGACACCTCCACCGGCGCCAGCGGCGCCACCGTCACCGGCCAGGCGTCGATGCGCACCTCCTGCGCACGCGGCGTGCCCTCGTAGCGCAAGGTCAGCGACGGCAGCTCGAGCGTGCGCACAACAGCCGGCGACAAGAACACCTGGTAGTCGAGTTCGATCTGCGTTCGCTGGGCGCGCTCGCTGCGCCGCAAGGTGCGCAGCTCCAACGCCGTGCCGCGCGCGCCGGGGCGCGGCAGGCTGTTCGCATCGAGCACCAGGCCGTCGGGCACCTCGACCGTGATGCGGCGCTGCACGACATCGCCGACCTGGTAGCCGAAGGCGCGCGGCTCCTCGGTCGTGGCTTGCAGCGTCGCGCCGTAGGCCCCGCCGTCGAGTGTCATCGCCAGCAGCGCAACGAGCGCAGTCCCGCGCGCCGTCATTGGAGGAAGTGCCGCGTCACGGTGTCGGCGTCGAACGCGCCTTCGATGAACAGCGGCGACAAGCGCTGCGCGCGAAACAGCTTGATCAACGCAGCGCGCCGCTGCTGCGCTGCCGCTGCCCAGCGCTCGCGCAGCGCGGGCCGCCACCACAGCCACTGCCGTTGCCCGCTTTCGGGGTCGGCCACATCGGCAACGCCGCGGTGCTCACCCAGATCAAATTCCTGCGGCGGCCAGAGCACGACTGGCAACACCTCATGCTGCGCCAGGTTGGCCAGCGTTGCCGCCACGTCCGCCAGCGGCAGATGAAAGTCCGACACCAGGAACACCAGCGCGCGGCGCTGCGGCAGATGCCAATGGGCCTGTGCGAGGCCTTGCGCCGAACGGCCGTCGAGCCGCAACGCCCGCAGCGACGCCGCGAGCGCTGCGCCGGCGCCGCGCTGGCGCGTTTGCGGCACCAGCAGATCGAGCCGCACCGCCGCATCGCAACCGACGAAGCCGAAGCTGTCGCCGGTGCGCCAGGCCGACCACGACAGGCTCTCGATCAGATCGGCGAGCACGCCCTGCTTGTGCTCGGCGCCGGCCACGCCCATCGACGCCGACAGGTCCGCCACCACCGCCACGGCAATCGACAGGCGCTGGCTGTGCAAGCGCACCATCCAGCGGCCGAACGGATCGCGCAGGCTCGCATGGACGTCGATGCGGCGCGCGTCGGCTGCATCGTGCAGGTTGGCATGGCCGCGAAACTCGAAGCCGTTGCCGCCATGGCGGCTGCGGTGGTGGCCCGGGAAGTGGCCGCGCGCGGCGCCGGCGAGGCGGTAATGCAGCTCGGCCACCATCGTCAACCGATCATGGCGCCGCCACCTGGCCGACGATCGCGCTCATCAACAGCGGCGAGATCTCGTGACGGCGCATTTCGTACACCGGCGCAAAGCACAGGCGGTGGGCGATGCTCTCGACGAACACCGCCTGCATGTCTTGCGGCGTCACATGGCTGCGGCCGTCGAGCCACGCTGCCGTGCGCGCGGCGCGCAGCAGCAGGCTCATGCCGCGCGGGCTGGCGCCGGCCAGCATCAGCGTGTCCATGTCGACGCCGGACAGCCGCACGCCGAATTTGGCCGGCTCGGCTGTGGCGCGCCACAGCGCCAGCGCATAGCGTTGCAGCGCGTCGCTGGCCTGCACCTGCTGCTGAATCACGGCCGACAGCGCATTGAGGCTGCGGTGATCGACCATCGACGGCGCCAGGCTGCCGACCAGGCGCTCGCTGTCGTGAAAGCGCGCGTCGAAGACGAGCTGCAGGCGCTCGTCGTCGCTGGCCGGCGGGTCGATCGTCACTTCCATCATGAAGCGGTCGCGCGCCGCCGACGAGATCTCGAAGGTCTCCTCGCGCTCGACGCGGTTGCGGTCGGCAAAGACCAGCAGGTGCGGCAGCGCCACCTCGCGGTTGAACGCCCAGACGCTGCGCTCGGCCATGGCGCGCAGCAAGAGCGCATGCACCTGCGGCCGCGCGCGGTTGATCTCGTTGAAGAAGAACACCGCGAGCGCATCGCCGTGGCGGATCAGCGGCCCGGCCTCCACCGCCGGCCGGCCTTCGGCGCTGATGTAGGTGTAATAGACAAGGTCGGCCGGCATCAGATCGACCGTGCCTTCGGCGCGCGCAAACTCGCCGCCGAGCACACGCGCAAAGGCCCGCAGCAGCGTCGTCTTGCCGACGCCGACATCGCCCTGCAGCAGCACATGGCCGCGCGAAAACACGGCGGTGTTGACGAGGCGGATCGCGCGCGCCTGACCGATCACCGCACGCGCCACCTCGGCTTCGAGCGCCAGCGCGCAACCGCGCCAGTCGGCCAACAACTCGTCGTCTCGTTTCATCCGCCACCCTCGGTCACGACAGCCCCAGCGTGCCGCCGGATCGGCATGCCAGGCAGCAAGCAAGAGCCAAGCCGCGAGCACGCCTGCATGTCGCCTGCAGCGTTGCGCCACAGCACCGTTCGCCGATGAAACACAGTGTCTCGCCGTTGCTGCATCAGTTTCGGTGCACCTTGTTCGTCAGCGTGTTTTGGGCGTTTGGCGCGTCAGCGGCACGCTGCGTTCATACGCGAAGTTTCCCTATGCACGTTAGCGCGAGTCGCAGCGAACAGTGTTCCACGATGGCTTATTGCCAAACGTCTGGCTAGGGTATCCCCGCGACGCGCGATGGACTTGCAGACCTTTTCATTCACAGCCCTGGCTGCGGCGGCGTGAGGGCGTTTCGGTACGGTCGGAGCAGGCGCAGAACTTGCGGTTCGGTGATGCCGAGTTTTGGCGGGCGTCAGGCGGTTGCTTTCCGACCAGCCAGCGTCCGGACTCCGGTCACTCACAGCAAGGAGACATCGATGCGTATTTCTGGGCAAGCGAAACGACCCCTGTGGTCGGGGATGGGCGTGGTGCTGCTCGCGCTGCCGACATTGGCCTTGGCCAATGCCGACGTCGAGAAGAACATCGCCAACTCCAAGAACTGGGCGATGCAGGCTGGCGATATGTACAACCAGCGCTACAGCCAGTTGAAGCAGATCAACACCGGCAACGTCGGCAAAATGCAGGTCGCCTGGACCTTCTCCACCGGCGTGTTGCGCGGCCACGAAGGCTCGCCGCTGGTGGTGGACGGCAAGATGTATTTGCACTCGCCGTTCCCGAACAAGGTCTTCGCGATTGACTTGGACACCAACAAGATCATCTGGAAGTACGAGCCCAAGCAGGACCCGGCGGTGATCCCGCAGATGTGCTGCGACACGGTCAACCGCGGCTTGGCCTATGCCGAAGGCAAGGTCGTGCTGCAACAGGCCGACAGCAACCTCGTCGCGCTGGACTCGAAGACCGGCAAGGTGGTCTGGAGCGTGAAAAACGGCGACCCGAAGCTCGGCGCCGTCAACACCAACGCGCCGCACATCTTCAAAGACAAAGTCATCACCGGCATTTCGGGGGGCGAGTGGGGTGTGCGCGGCTTTATTGCCGCCTACAACCTGTCCGACGGCAAGCCGGCCTGGAAGGGCTACAGCGTCGGCCCCGACGCCGAAATGCTGATCGACCCGGCCAAGACCATGACCTGGACCGACGGCAAGATGGCGCCGGTGGGCGCCGACTCGTCGCTGAAGACCTGGAAGGGCGATCAGTGGAAGATCGGCGGCGGCACGACGTGGGGCTGGTACAGCTACGACAAAGCGCTGAACCTGATGTACTACGGCACCGGCAACCCGTCCACCTGGAACCCGGCGCAACGCCCGGGCGACAACAAGTGGTCGATGACGATCTTCGCGCGCGATGTCGATACCGGCATGGCGAAGTGGGTCTATCAGATGACGCCGTATGACGAGTGGGACTTCGACGGCATCAACGAGATGATCCTGGCCGACATCAACGTCAAGGGCAAGCCCACCAAGGCGCTCGTGCACTTCGACCGCAACGGCTTCGGCTACACGCTCGACCGTGTGACCGGCGCGCTGCTGGTGGCCGAGAAGTTCGACCCGAAGGTCAACTGGGCCACGCACGTGGACATGAAGACCGGGCGGCCGCAGGTGGTAGCCAAGTACTCGACGGCCAAGAACGGTCCTGACGTCAACTCCAAGGGCATCTGCCCGGCAGCGCTCGGCACGAAGGACCAGCAACCGGCGTCGTTCGACCCGAACACCAAGCTCTTTTACGTGCCGACGAACCATGTCTGCATGGACTACGAGCCGTTCAAGGTCGAGTACACCGCAGGCCAGCCGTATGTGGGCGCCACGCTGTCGATGTTCCCGGCCCCGGGAAGCCATGGCGGCATGGGCAACTACATCGCCTGGAACGCCGGCACCGGCAAGATCGTGCAGACCAAGGCAGAGAAGTTCTCGGTGTGGAGCGGCTCGCTCAACACCGCGGGCGGCCTGTCCTGCTACGGCACGCTCGAGGGCTACCTGAAGTGCGTCGATGCGAAGAACATCAACAAGGAGCTGTTCAAGTTCAAGACGCCGTCGGGCATCATCGGCAACGTGTTCACGTATGAGCACAAAGGCAAGCAGTACCTCGGTGTGTTCTCGGGCATCGGTGGCTGG
>JANMHY010000789.1:0-8657 GCA_031375525.1 Burkholderiales bacterium | reverse complement strand
TGCGGTAGTCGGTGGGGTCGCTCATGGCATGAGGGCGCGCGACGAGGCCGGGCGCAAAGGCTGGAAGGGTCGAACAGTCGATACCTGAAGCTACACACGCGGCGCGGCGCTTCAGACCGGCTTCAGCACACAGGGCTAAATTCGATCGCGAGTGGTCTGGCGCCGTGTGGCGGCGAACCAAGACGGACAAACAAGCAAAGGCAATGAAGCGACCATGCGCAGATTGTATCGGTCAGGTGCTGCCGCGCTGATGGCCGTGGGGCTGGGTGCGGCGCAGGCGCAGAGCGCCGTGTCCACGCAGCCGGAGACGGTGCCGCCATCGCCGGCTGAACCAGCCGCGCCGGCCGCACCGGCAGAGAGGGCGACTGAGCCGTCGCCTGCGGCGGCGGCCTCCAAATTCGAAGGCGCCGTCGGGCTGGTGCTGGACTACAAGCCGGCCTTCAGCGGTTCGTCGGACAGAAAGGTTCGCCCGCACTTGGCAGGTTTTTTGCGCTACGGCCGCTTCACCATCACCGGCGCCGGTGGTTTCACGACGAAGCGGCAAGACGACGTCGAGCGCGGGATCGACGCCGAGCTGGTGCGGCGCGCAGGCGTGCGCGTCAACCTGGCGCTGCGCGTTGACCAAGGCCGCCGCGAGAGCGAGAGCAGTCAATTGGCGGGCATGGGCAACATCAAATCGACGGTGCGCACGCGCCTCGCCGTGCGCTGGGAGCCGGCGCCGCAATGGGCCGTGTCGCTGGCCGGCAGCGTCGATTCACTGGGTCGCGGCGGCGGCTACTTTGTCGATACCGGCGTCTCACGCACCTTCACCATCGACGCGCGGCAGCGTGTGATTCTCGGCGCGAGCGTGGCGGCCGGCGGCAACCGCTACATGCAGACCTGGTACGGCGTGACCGAGCAGCAATCGGCGGCATCCGGCTACCCGGTGTACAAACCAGGCACCGGTTTGCGTGATGTCGGCACCAATGCGACCTGGCGCATCGACGTCAACCCCGAGTGGGCTGGGTTTACGTCGTTGGGCGTGACACGGCTGCTCGGCCCGGCGGCCGACAGTCCGCTGACGCGGCAACCGAACAGCTATTCAGTCGCGGCCGGCATCGCCCGCCGGTTCTGATCGGTGCGCTGGCTTTAGCGCGTGAGCCTGTCGGCGCTGGGCTGGTGTTGCCACCAGGCCCGCGCCGCGGCGGTGTCGGCGGCGATGCCGTGCCGCAGCGCTTCGAGCGACACGTAGCGCCGCTCCTCGTGCAGCCAGTGCAGCAACTCGACGCGGATCAAGCGGCCATAGCCGGCCTCGGGGCCGAGCGAGGCCGGCCAGTCGAGCACATGCGTCTCGAGCAGCACGCGGCCGCTGTCATCGACGGTCGGCCGCCGGCCGAGGCTGGCCACGCCGCTCAGCGGTGTGTTGGTCAGGCCGTGCACACGGACGACGAAGATGCCGGCGGCGGCTGGCCGCGGATGCGCGAAGCGCAGGTTCAGCGTGCGAAAGCCGAGTTCACGGCCGAGCTTGGCGCCGTGCAGCACATGGCCGCTGATGCTGTACGGCCGGCCCAGCAAGGCGGCGGCGCGGTCCATGTCGCCGGCTGCCAGCGCTGCGCGCACCGCAGAGCTGGAGACGCGCAGGCCATGCACCTCGTAGCTCTGCATGCGCGCCACGTCGAAGCCATGCACCGCGCCGGCGGCGTCGAGCATCGTGTAGTCGCCGGCGCGCTTGGCGCCGAAGCGGAAGTCGTCGCCGACGAGCACGTAGCGCGCGCGGAAGCCAGCGACGAGCACGTCTTCGACAAAAGCCGACGGCGTGTGCGATGCCAGCGCGTCGTCGAAGGGCAGGACCACCGCCTGGTCGATGCCGCAGCGCTCCAACTCGGCGAGCTTGTCGCGCAGCGTGGCCACGCGCGCCGGGGCGGCGTCGGGCTTGCCGGCGCGCGCAGCAAAAAAGTCGCGCGGGTGCGGCTCGAAGGTCAGCACCGCCGAGGGCACACCGCGGTGCCGCGCTTCGTTGATCAGCAGCGCCAACATCGCTTGGTGGCCACGATGCACGCCGTCGAAATTGCCGATCGTTAAAGCGCAAGGGCGCAGAAGGCCGGGGTGGCGAAGGCCGCGGAAGACTCGCATCGCGCCGATTATCCGGGCGCTGCACGCAGCCCGGCCGTGGTCAATGCCTGACCAGCGGCATCAGCCCGGTGTCGAAGGACGAGGGGCTGGCGTGTTCGGTCAGTTCGGCCAGCATGCAGTCGAGCAGGGCCTCGGCCTGCTCGACCGAGAGCGGCCGCGACAGGTGAAAGCCCTGGCCGTGCTCGCAGCCGAGTTCACGCAGTTGCGCCAGTTGCGACACCGTCTCGATGCCCTCGGCCACCACCGATTTGCCCAGCGTGGCGCCGAGCGAGACGATGGCGCGCACGATCTCGGCATTCTTCGAGCCGTGGCGCATGCCGTGCACGAACGAGCGGTCGATCTTCAGGCTGTCGATCGGCAGGTTCGCCAGGTAGGACAGCGACGAGTAGCCGGTGCCGAAGTCGTCGATCGCCAGCGACACACCCAGCCGGCGCAGCGACTCGAGCGTGGCGATCACGCTTTCGACGCGCTGCATCAGGATGTTCTCGGTCAGCTCCAGCGTCAGCAGCCGCGGCGTCAGACGCGTGCGGCGCAGTATGCGATCGACGCGCTCGAACAGCGCCGCGTGCGCGAGGTCGGCGCCCGACAGGTTGACCTGCAGCTTGAGCTCGGCCAGCGCCGGCGAGCGCTCCTGCCACTGCCGCACCTGAGCGCAGGCGCGTGCCATCACCAGGTCGGTCAGATCGACGATCAGGCCGGCTTCCTCGGCGATCGGGATGAAGGTCACCGGCGGCACCATGCCGCGCTGCGGGTGGTTCCAGCGCGCCAGCGCCTCGAAGCCGATCAGGCGCCCGGCGGTGAGGTCGAACAGCGGCTGGGAGGCGACGTCGAGCGCGCCGTCTTTGATGGTCTGGCGCAGGTCGCCCTCGAGCTGCAGACGCTCGGCGACCTCCTGGTGCAGGTGGCTGTCGAACAGCGCGTGGCGCGCCTTGCCGGCGGCCTTGGCGCGGTACATCGCGATGTCGGCGTCGCGCAGCAGTTCCTCGGGCCGGGTGTAGCCCAGGCGGCTGAAGGTGATGCCGATGCTGGCGCTGGTCGATACGCTGACGCCGCCGATACTCATCGGCTCGCGCAGCACGGCCTGCAGGCGCTCGGCCAAGCCGGTGGCCTCGTCTTCGTTGTTCAGCTGGTTCGCCAGCACAGCAAACTCGTCGCCGCCCAGCCGCGCGACCACGTCGCCGGGGCGCACATGGTCCTGCAGGCGGCGCGAGACCTGGATCAGGAACGCGTCGCCGGCCGAATGGCCCATGCTGTCGTTGATCAGTTTGAAGCGGTCGAAGTCGAGGAACATGACTGCGAAGTGGCGCGTGTCGTCGATCGCCAGCACTTCGAGTGCATGCGTCAGGATGGCATGGAAACGGCTGCGGTTGGGCAGGCCCGTGAGGCCATCGTGGAAGGCGATGTGGTTCAGCTGCGCCTCGGCGTGACGGCGCGCGCTGATGTCCTGCACCTGCACGATCAGGCACGGCGCCTCGGAATTCGGCTCGGTGAACAGGCCGCAGGCCAGCGCCACCCAGATCTCGGCGCCGCCGGTGTGCAGGAAGCGCAGCTCGACCGCGGCCGTGTCCGACTGGCCGCTCTTGATCGGCGCCAGCGCGGTGGCCAGGCGGGCGTGGTCGTCGCGCACGGTCATGTCCTCAAAACGGCGATCGATCAGGCCGTGGCTGTTGGCCAGGCCGAGCATGCCGGTCAGCGACTCGTTGGCCTGCAGCACGCGGCCGTCGAACGAGACCAGGGCCATGCCGATCGAGGCATGCGTGAAGGCACTGTGGAAGCGGCGCTCGCTTTCGTGCAGCGCGGCCAGGTGGCGTTCCATCTGCGCGCGCTCGCGCTCGCCGGCCTCGGTCTGGCTCTGGCGCACGGCCGCCTGCGCGTCCTGCTGGCGCAGGAAGTAGTGGATCGTCGTCAGCAGCATCGCCAGCACCGGCAGTGCGCCGAGCAGCACGCCCAGGCCCGATTGCTCGACGGTCAGGAACAGCAGCGCCGCCAGCATCGCGCTGCCGCAGTAGGCGATGCCGATGGAGCCGAAACTGGCGATGAAGGCCCGCGTGTCGAAGCGCTCGGCGCGCTTGAGAGTGAAGACAAACGACACCAGCAGCGTGTTGAGCACGAAATAGACGAAGGCCACCGCGGTCGAGGTCAACAGCACGAGGGCCGCGTTGTGCACGGCCGCTTCGCCGATCAGCGCCCGCATGCCCTGCAGGAGCAAGCCGCCCAGCGCGATCGCCAGCGCCGAAATGGCCGGGCTGGCGAGGCGGCTCGACCAGCGTTTGGACGAACGGTAGGAGCCGACGAAGGCTTCGCCCGCCGAGGCCATGACCGCGGCCCAGGGCCCGTGCATCAGCAGCAGCAGGAAGATGAAGACTTCGCCGGCGACGAAGGAATTCTTCGAGCCCGGAATGCGCACCGGGAAAAAGCCTGCCACCACGGCCAGTGCGCCGCCGGCCACGATCTGCGCCAGCACCGGCCAGGGCAGGGCCTGGACCTGCCAGGCCGCGACCAGCAGCGCGACGCTGCCCATCAAGAACATCGTCCACCAATAGATCGTGGCGCGCAGGTTGTAGTCCGGCAGCAGCGCCCGGTGCATGCGCAGCCACCACCAGATGCGGGGCGCTGGGGATGACGCGGCGTTGGTGTTGTTGTTCACGGGTCGGGTCCTGGTCCCTGCGGTCGTTGCAAGGCCGCCCGAGGGGGCGGCCTTGGCCGAATCAGTGTGCGCGAAGGCGCAGCGTCGGTGGCGGCATTACTTCTCGCCGAGCACGAGTCCTTCGCTGATGACCACGCCTTCGCTGATGACCACGCCTTCGCTGATGACGACGCCCTCGCTGATGACGACGCCCTCGCTGATGACGACGCCTTCGCTCATGACGACGCCCTCGCTCATGACGACGCCTTCGCTCATGACGACGCCGCTGCCGGAGACGAACCAGCTCGAGACCAGGGCGGTCGGCCTGAACACGCCGGTGCCCGCCAACTTCGAACTGCTGCCAAGCAGCGAGGTGCCGTTGATCACCCCGGCGGTCATCAGCGGTTGCGCCGCGACCGAGACGTTGCTGAAGGACTGCGGGAAGGTGTTGGCGGCGATGCCGGTGCCCGACCAGAACGTCGCCACGCGTTTGCGCACCACGCCGTCGGCCCAGACCATCTTCGGGTCGTAGATCGGCTGGAACTTGGCGAACACATCAGTGCCCGTCATCACGAAGCTGCCGCCGGCGAAGACGATACGGCTCCAGTTGAAGGTCGTGCCGTTGATGGTCGAGGTCTGCCCGGGCATCGCGGTGGCCAGCAGGCTCGTGCCCGGCGTCATCGTGCCGGCGGCGATGCCGGCGGCGATGTCGGTGCGCAGCGCCTTGGCCAGCGCCACGGCGCCCGAAACGTTGAGCAGGCCGGCGCCTTGCTGCACCAGGCTGTAGCCGGTCAGCGGCTGCGCGGTGTACTGCAGGATCGCCTTGACCAGCGGCGGGGTCAGCCCCGGGTTGGCTTGCAGCAGCAGCGCGGCCGCGCCGGAGACGACCGGCGCCGAGATCGACGTGCCGCTCATGTACATCACCGTCTCGCGGTAGGTCTCGGTGACGCCGGTGTCGCTGACGAGGTTCGTGAAGTACATGGCAGCGAGGAAGTTCCAGTCCGGCTTGGCGGCCGAGGCCTTGGTCGATGCCGCGCCGAGCATCTTGTTGCCGTGGGCCACGAGGTCGGGCTTGAGCAGGTTGTCGTATTGGCGCACGCCGAGCGAATCCACGTAGCCGCTGCGGGTCGGGCCGCGCGAGCTGAAGTTGTTCAGCGTGTCGTCGCCACGGCCCACGGTGCCCTTCGGGTTGACCGAGCCGACCGTGATCACCGACGGGTCGTTGCCGGGTGACGAGATGGTGCCGTACTGCTCGACGCCCAACAGGTTGGTGCCGAAGTTGCCGGCTGCGGCGACCACCGTGATGCCCAGGGCCGACGCGCTGCGCACCGCGGCGCACAGCGGGTCGAACTGCCAGCTGTCGGTCGAAGCCGCCGCCAGGCTCAAGTTCATGACGCGGATGTTGTATTCCTTGGCGTGGTAGAGCACCCACTGGATGCCTTCGAGCGCGTCGGACAGGGTGCCGAAGCCGTAGCCGTTGAGCACCTTCACGTCGTAGAGGTTGGCGTTCGGCGCGATGCCCGAGTTGTCGGGCGAGTAGTCGAAGGTGCCCGCGCGGCCGGCCGCCATCGACGCGACGTGCGTGCCGTGGCCGTAGCCGTCGATCGTGGTGTTGGCCGAGTTGTCGATCTTCGACTCGTAACTCGCCAGCGCCGTCGAGCCGGGCTGCAGCGAGGTGGTGACGAGGTCGGTGCCCGAGCCCCAGTTGGCCTGCGTCGTGCTCAGGAACTGCACGTTCTTGGCGACCCGGCTGGCACCGTTGCCGTCGAGGAAGTTCTCGTGGTTCTTCATCACGCCCGAGTCGACGATCGCGATGCCCACGCCGCTGCCGTCCAGGCCGGTGTAGCTCGACTTGCTGCTGTAGGTGCGAACGTTGGAGGCCAGCGCGCCCGACATCAGCTCGAGCGTGCTGGACGTGCGCTGCACGGCGCGGTTGGGCGTCACGTAATCGATGTCGCTGCGCGCGCTGATCGTCGGCACCGCCGCGGCCGGCAGCGTGGCCGTGACCATGCGCAGGCCGGGCATGCGCACGTGGACCGAGCCGCCGGCGGCCTTGACCGCGTCGCGCACCGTCTTCATGTCCGCGTCCGTCGTCTTGGCGACGATCACGACCTGGAGCTGGCGAACGCCGTTGACATCATCCTTGGCCCAGATGGCCTTGGGCGTAACCGGCGCGGACACGGCCGACTGGAGGTCCTTGGCGACCTTGTCCTTCCTGGCCTTGACCGGCGCCGCCGAGGCGGTGGTCAAGGCCAGCGGGCCGGACAACGCTAACGCCACTGCAGTGAGCAGCGACAAGCCGCGCCGCAACAGGCTGCGGCGTTCGATCAGAACGGTAAAACGGGTGTGCGGTGTCATTTCTCGGCCCTCGGTTGAATCGTTCGAATTGGTTTGCTTGTCACCACTCGTCATGGCTCGTAAGCAGGTGCAACGAATGTACGAAGGACCCCCGAAACGCGCTACTCGGGTCGGGTGTTTCACGTGATTTGCTCACGCGCACTAAGTCATGTCGGCCCCGAGAAGCGACGCCGGCGTGAAGCAGATCACGGCGACGCCGAACGATCCAACCGGTTACAGCCTGCCGCCTGGATCGCGCGCCGCGGGCAGGCCGCGCAGTGCGCGGGCGTGGCGCCGAGCGGCTGGCGCGTGTTCAGGGCAGCCACCGGAAAACGAAGAAGCCCCATCCTGGGAATGGGGCTTCGAGTTGCATGCTGGCGGGTCACGCCGGCGGGCGGATCAGCATCGATTGGTTCACGGCGGGCGGTGCGGCGACGCGCCGCCCGACGTCACTCACTCGCCTTTGGTCATGTTCTCGCTGAGGACGACACCTTCGCTGATGACGACGCCTTCGCTGATCACCACGCCTTCGCTGATGACGACACCTTCGGAGATGACCACGCCCTCGCTGATGACCACGCCCTCGCTGATCACCACGCCTTCGCTGATGACCACCCCCGTGGCCAGCGAGAGGCCGCTGCCCGAGGTGAACCAGCCCGACAGGGTCGAGGTGAGGGTGAAGACGCCGGTCTTGCCGATCGACGAGCTGGCGCCGAGCATCGTGGTGCCGTCGATCACGGCGCTGGTCAGCAGCGGCTTGGTGCCGCTGGCGGGCACTTCCCAGAACCACTTCGGGAACTGCTTGGCGGTGGTGTCCCAGTAGTCGGCATAGCGCTCGAGCACGATGTTATTGGCCCAGGTGAAGCGCGGGTTGTAGATCGGCTGGAACTTGGTGAACAGCGCGTCGCCAGTGGCCACGCGGTTGCCGCCGACGAAGACGATGCGTGACCAGTTGAACGCCTGGCCAATGATGGAGCTGCTGCGCGCCGGCATCACCTTGCCGCTGGCCAGCAGCGTGGCGCCGGAGGCGATGGTGCCGTTGGCAACCGCTGTCGTGACGTCGGTGCGCAGCACTTTGGCCAGGCTCACGGCGCCCGGCAAATTCACCAGGCCGGCGCCTTGCTGCAGCAGGTTGGCGCCGGCGATCGGCTGTGCGGTGTACTGCAGGATCGCCTTGATCATCGGCGGCGTCAGTCCCGGATTGACTTGCAGCAGCACGGCGGCCGCACCCGAGACCACCGGCGCCGACACCGAGGTGCCTGACAGGTACATCTGCGTTTCGCGGTAGGTCTGCGTGATGCCGGTGGCGGTGACCAGCGGCGCGTAGAACGCGGTGCCCAGCGTGTTCCAGGTCGGCGTGGTCGCATTGGCTTTGGTCGCCGCGGCGCCGATCAGCATGTTGCCGGGGGCCACCAGGTCGGGCTTGAGCAGGTTGTCGATCTTGAGCTTGCCGCTCGAGTTGATGTAGCTGCCGCGGGTCGGGCCGCGCGAGCTGAACATGTTGACCGTGTCGTCGCTGCGGACGGCCGTGGCCTTGGTGTTGACCGAGCCGACGGTGATCACGCTCGGGTCGTTGCCCGGT
>JANMHY010000196.1:0-3163 GCA_031375525.1 Burkholderiales bacterium | reverse complement strand
CTGCGCAAGGGCCAGGAACTGGTGCTGACCTACGCGCTCGAAACCTGCTTGTCCAAGCAACGCATCCTCGAGATCTATCTCAACCACGTCGAGTGGGGCGAAGGCCTGTTCGGCGCGCAGGCTGCGGCGCGCTACTACTTCCGCACCGACGCGGCGCAGCTCGGCGTCGGCCAGGCAGCGCGGCTGGCGGTGATGCTGCCGGCGCCCAAGCGCTTCGAAAAACGCATGGGCTCGGCCTACCTGGCAGACCGTTCGGCCACGGTGGCGGCGCGCATGGGCGCGGTGGAGTTGCCATGAACAGCGCACTGCAGGACGAGATGGCGGCGTCCGCGGCGCGGCTCGTCGTCGAGGAGGGGCTCGAGTACGCCGCGGCCAAGCGCCGGGCCGCGCGCGACATCGGCCACCTGCGCGGCGGCTCGCGCGCCGGGTTGCCGAGCAACGAAGCCGTCGAAGACGCGGTGCGCGAGCACCTGTCGCTGTTCTGCGCCGACACGCAGCCGGCCGAGCTGTCGGCATTGCGTGCGCTGGCGCTGACGTGGCTGCAGCGTCTGGCGGAGTTCCGCCCGCACGTGTCGGGCGCCGTGTGGCGCGGCACGGCCACACGGCTGTCGGCGATCCACATCGACCTGTACGCCGACGATGCCAAGGCGCCGGAGATCGCGCTCATCAACCAGGGCATCGACTACGACACCGCCGAAGCGAGCAATGCCGGCCGGCGCGGCGAGCCGCTGTCGGTGCTGAGCCTGGCCGCGCGCTGTGCTGAATTGAACGAGCGCGTCACGCTGCACCTGACGGTGCACGACCACGTCGCTCTGCGCGGCGCGCTGGTGGCGGACGCGGCGGGCCGCCGTTGGCGCGGCGATGCGCGTGCGCTGGCGCGGCTGATCGAGGGCCAGGCATGACGACGCAGCGCCGCACGCTGGTGGCGGCCGGCGTGGCCGCCGCGGCGGCTGCCGCGGGCGCCGGCGGCTACCTCTGGCAGCGTCGGGCCGAGGCCGCCGACACGGCGAGCGCGGAGCTGTGGACGCTCGACTTTGAAACGCCCGGCCCCGACCGCCTGGCGATGGCCTCGCTGCGCGGCAAGCCGCTGGTGCTGAACTTCTGGGCCACCTGGTGCCCGCCGTGCGTGCGCGAGATGCCGGCGCTCGACCGCTTCTTCCGTGACCACAACGCCCGGGGCTGGCAGGTGCTCGGGCTGGCTGCCGACAACGTCGGGGCCGTGCGCAAGTTCCTCGCCGACACGCCAGTGGGTTTTCCGATCGCGCTGGCGGGTTTTGCCGGCATCGAGTTGTCGCAGCGCTTGGGCAACAGCAGCGGCGGCTTGCCATTCACGGTAGTTTTCGGCCGCCAGGGCCAGGTGCTGCAACGCCATACCGGCGAGACGCGGTACGAGCAGATCGCAGCCTGGACCAAAGGAATTTCTTAGTCCGAACAAACGCGAACGCTCTGCAACGGCTGGCAAATCGCGTAGAGTCCGGGCCTTCGCCGGCAGCCCTGCCGCAATGCGGGATGATTGCGCAGGCCGATGTTTTGGCCGACGTTGGCGGCATGAGAAGCGAAGATAGCGGCGCGCCCTGCGCTCGGAGACCAAACGATGGACTTGCGCAAGCTGAAGACACTGGTCGATCTGGTGTCGGAATCGAACATTGCCGAACTGGAGATCACCGAAGCCGACGGCAAGGTGCGGATCGTCAAGTCAGGGCCGCCGATGCCGATGGCCGCTGCGCCGCTGGTGATGACGGCACCGTCCGCGCTGATGCCGGCTGCTGCGCCGGCCGCGACCGCTGCCGCGGCGGTCATCGCCGACGGTGAAGACGCCGATGGCGGCCACACTGTGCGGTCGCCGATGGTCGGCACCTTCTACCGCGCCGCCACGCCGGGCGGTAAGCCGCTGATGGAGGTGGGCAGCGTGGTCAAGGCCGGCGAGCCGCTGTGCATCATCGAAGCGATGAAGATCATGAACGAGATCGAAGCCGATGTCGGCGGCTCGATCACCAAGGTGCTGGCGGAGAACGGCCAAGCAGTCGAATTCGGGCAGCCTCTTTTTGTGATCGATCGCCGAGGCTGAGTTGTTCAAGAAAATACTCATCGCCAACAGAGGCGAGATCGCGCTACGAATTCAAAGAGCCTGCCGCGAAATGGGCGTCAAGTCGGTCGTCGTCTATTCAGAGGCCGACCGCGACGCCAAGTACGTCAAGCTGGCCGACGAAGCGGTGTGCATCGGCCCGGCCGCATCGGCGCAGAGTTATCTCAACATGCCGGCGATCATCTCGACAGCCGAGGTGACGGATGCCGAAGCGATCCACCCCGGCTACGGCTTCCTGTCCGAAAACGCCGACTTCGCCGAGCGCGTCGAGCGCAGCGGCTTCGTCTTCATCGGCCCGACGCCGGAATCGATCCGCATCATGGGCGACAAGGTCTCGGCCAAGCAGGCGATGATCAAGTCCGGCGTGCCCTGCGTGCCCGGCTCGGCGGGCGCGCTACCGGACGAAGCCAAGGAGATCGTCAGGCAAGCCCGCGCGATCGGCTACCCGGTGATCATCAAGGCCTCGGGCGGCGGCGGCGGGCGCGGCATGCGCGTCGTGCACACCGAGGCGGCGCTGCTGCACGCGGTGGCCACGACGCGCGCCGAAGCCGGTGCGGCTTTCGGCAACCCGGCCGTGTACATGGAGAAGTTCCTCGAGCACCCACGCCATGTCGAGATTCAGGTCATGGCCGACGAGCACAAGAACGCCGTGTGGCTGGGCGAGCGCGACTGCTCGATGCAGCGCCGCCACCAGAAGATCATCGAAGAGGCGCCGGCGCCGGGCATCCCGCGCCGCGTCATCGAGCGCATCGGCGACCGCTGCGCCGCAGCCTGCAAGAAGATCGGCTACCGCGGCGCCGGCACCTTCGAGTTCCTCTACGAAGACGGCGAGTTCTTCTTCATCGAGATGAACACGCGCGTTCAGGTAGAGCACCCGGTGACCGAAATGGTGACGGGCATCGACATCGTGCAAATGCAGATTCGCGTGGCCGCAGGTGAAAAGCTGCCCTTTGCGCAGCGCAACATCACGATGCGCGGCCATGCGCTGGAATGCCGCATCAACGCCGAAGACCCCTACAAGTTCACGCCGTCACCTGGGCGCATCACGCTGTGGCATGCACCCGGCGGGCCCGGCGT
>JANMHY010000737.1:0-2684 GCA_031375525.1 Burkholderiales bacterium | reverse complement strand
TCAGTGTTCCCTATCGACGATGCGATCGGCGAGCAGCGCCAGGCGCGCTGCATCGGTGAGGCCGCTGCGGGCCAAGGCAGCATGCGCTTCGTCGCGCAACTCGAAGCTGTGGCGGCGCGCAGCGTCCAGGCCCATCAGCGCAACATAGGTCGGTTTGTCGTGGTGCTCGTCTTTGCCGGCGGTTTTGCCGAGTGTTTCCGAGCACTGCGTCACGTCGAGGATGTCGTCGACCACCTGGAAGGCCAGGCCGATCGCGGCGCCGTAATCCGACAACGCTTTCCAGGCCCGCGCGTCGGCCGCACCGCAGGCCGCGCCCATCAGCACGCTGGCCTGCAACAGTGCGCCGGTCTTGCGGCGGTGCATGTCGCGCAACGACGTCTCATCGAGCGCCACGCCAATGCTGGCCAGGTCGATCGCTTGCCCGCCGGCCATGCCGGCATGGCCGGCGCTGCGGGCCAGCAGTGCACAAAGGCGCGCTTGCAAGGCCGGCGCGATCTGCGCCTCGTCCTCCGGCGTCAGCACCTCGAAAGCCAGGGCCTGCATCGCATCGCCGGCCAGCATGGCTTGGGCCTGGCCGTACTGCACATGCACGGTGGGCTTGCCGCGGCGCAGCACGTCGTTGTCCATGCACGGCATGTCGTCGTGGACGAGCGAATAGGCGTGGATCAGCTCCACCGCAATGGCAGCGCGCATCGCAGCCGCGCTCGAACCGCGCGTGGCTTCGCACGCTGCGAGCACGAGCAGCGGGCGCAAGCGCTTGCCGCCGTCGAGCACGCCGTAGCGCATCGCCTCGCCCAAACCGGCCGGCGTGTCGGCCGGCACCCAGTCGGACAGGGCCACTTCCACGGCCTGCTGCTCGCGCGCCACCCAGGCGTCGAACGAATCGGACTTCATGCTGTCCTCATGCCTCGGGCGCGCTCCAGGTTTTGAGCTGGCCGTCTTCGAGCACCTTCACCTGCTCTTCCACCGCGGCCAGGCGCGAGCGGCAGAGTTCGAGCAGCTCGGCGCCGCGCTTGTAGCTGCCCAGCAGTTGATCGAGCGGCATCTGCCCGTCTTCCATGCGCTGCACCAGACGTTCGAGTTCGGCGAGCGCCTCTTCGTAGGTGGGTGCGGCAGCCGGGGCGGGGACCGAAGTGTGTCGCGGCATTTCGAGTCATGAAAACAGGCCGGGATTGTAGTCAGAGCGCTACAGGCAAACCCGTGACCACCGGCAACGGTTGGAGAGGCCTCTCCAACCGCCGCGCCGGATTGACCCGATGCAGGCCGCGGCCCCTGCCCCTGACTACAATCCGCCCCTTGCCGAGGCCCACGATCTGTCACGAGGGTACAGCCCAATGGGTGCCGACAACACGTCGCCGTGACGCTGTCGGATTTTCGTGATGGTTCTTGGAGACCCTGAGACCATGTCTGACCTGAGCATCGGCCGCCACTCGCTGGACCCCAGCGTTTCTTCCCAACTGAGCGTCGAGACCTACTTCGACGAAGCGCTGTACCAGCGCGAACAGCAAACCCTCTTCAGACCCGGCCCGCGCTACGCAGGCCACCGCCTCGCCGTGCCCAACGAGGGCGACTTCCACGTGCTCGCGCATGAAGGCGATGGCCGCGTGCTGGTGCGCAACGCCGGGGGCATCGAGCTCGTCTCCAACGTCTGCCGCCATCGCCAGGCGGTGATGCTGCGCGGCCGCGGCAACACCGGCGGCAACGTCGTCTGCCCACTGCACCGCTGGACGTATGACCTGCAGGGCCAGCTCATCGGCGCGCCGCACTTCAAGCACGACCCCTGCTTGAACCTGAACCGCTACCCGCTCACCGAGTGGAACGGCCTGCTGTTCGAGAGCAGCGGCCGCAACCCGTTGACCGATCTCGCCAAGATCGCCGGCCGCGCCGACCTCGACTTCTCCGGCTACGTGTATGACCGCACGGTCGTGCACGAGTGCGACTACAACTGGAAGAGTTTTATCGAGGTCTATCTCGAGGACTACCACGTCGGCCCCTTCCACCCCGGCCTCGGCAACTTCGTCTCCTGCGATGACTTGCGTTGGGACATGGGAGCTGAGTTCTCGGTGCAGACCGTTGGCGTGGCCAAGAGCGGCAGCGAAGCGCTCGGCAAGGCCGGCTCGGCCGTTTATCAAGCGTGGCAGGAGCAGGTGCTGCGCTGGCAGAACGGCATGCCGCCAAAGCACGGCGCGGTGTGGCTCACCTACTACCCCGGCGTCATGGTCGAGTGGTACCCGAACGTGCTCGTCGTCTCGACGCTGATCCCCAAAGGCCCGCGCAAGACGACCAACATCGTCGAGTTCTTCTACCCCGAAGAGATCCACGCCTTCGAGCGCGAGTACGTCGAGGCTCAGCAGGCCGCCTACATGGAAACCTGCGTCGAAGACGACGAAATCGCGCTGCGCATGGACGCCGGCCGCGAAGCGCTGATGAAGCGCGGCGACAACGAGGTCGGCCCGTACCAGAGCCCGATGGAAGACGGCATGCAGCACTTCCATGAGTGGTATCGGAGGAAGATGGAGCGCGTCGAGGCTTGACTTGCCCCCTCTCCCGCACACGACGGCCGAAGGCTGGCGCCTATCGGGTGCGGGAGAGGGCTGGGGTGAGAGCCTTCGCGCACACCATCACATCGCGCAGCCCGAGGACGACGCGGCGAGCTACGACAGTAACTTGCGCGCGTCCTTGAG
>JANMHY010000693.1:0-5331 GCA_031375525.1 Burkholderiales bacterium | reverse complement strand
CGGCTGCGCTGCCGCCAGGCGCCCGGCGCGATTTCATCGGCGAGCAGCCCGCGCTCAAGGGCAAGCGCATGCTGGTGGTGGACGACAACGCCACCAACCGTCGCATCCTGGCGCTGCAATCGGCCAAGTGGGGACTGGTCGCCGAGGCCACCGAGTCGCCCGAGGTGGCGCTGCAGATGCTGGCCGCGAACCGGTACGACCTGGCCATCCTCGACATGCACATGCCCGCCATGGATGGCGCCACGCTCGCACAGCGCATCCGCGCTGCGGGCCAGACGCTGCCGCTGGTCCTGTTCTCGTCGCTCGGGCGCAAGGAGGCCAACGAAGAGTCGTTGTTCGCCGCCGTGCTGGCCAAGCCGCTGCACCAGAGCCAGTTGTTCGACACGCTGGTCAGCCTGCTCGCGCACGAGGTCGCGCCGCGCGCCGCCCCCGCCAGGCCGAAGAGGGACGCGCAGATGGCTAAAGCCCAGCCGCTGCGCATCCTGCTGGCCGAGGACAACGTCGTCAACCAGAAGCTGGCGCTGCGGCTGCTGCAGCAGATGGGTTACCGCGCCGACCTGGCCAGCAACGGCATCGAGGCCATCGAGAGCGTCGAGCGCCAGGCCTACGATGTGGTGCTGATGGACGTGCAGATGCCGGAGATGGACGGGCTCGAGGCCGCGCGCCGCATCGTGCAACGCTGGCCCGCGAGCGAACGCCCGCGCATCGTTGCGATGACCGCCAACGCGATGGCCGGCGACCGCGAGATGTGCATCGCCGCCGGCATGGACGACTACCTGACCAAGCCGATCCGGGTTGACCAGCTGGTGGCGGCGTTGGGGGCCGTGGTGGCGCGACAGGAGCACTGAATGCACGGCCAGATCGACAGCGACGTGTTTCGTGAACTGCAGGCCACCGCCGGCGCCGACTTCGTGGCCGAGCTGGTGGACACTTTTTTCGAGGAGGCGCCGGGCATGATGGCCGCGCTGCGCCAGGCGCAGGCCGCCGGCGATGGCGACGCCTTCCGCCGCGCCGCGCACTCGCTCAAGTCCAACAGCCTGACCTTCGGCGCCGCAGCGCTGGCCGCGTCGGCGCGCGCGCTGGAACTGGGCGGCATCGCCGGCGAGGCGGCGATCGACGTGCTGCAGCGCGACTACGACGCCGCCGCGGCGGCGCTGAAGGAGCTGCGCGATGCGTGACAGCGCCAAGGGCCGCCTGCTGGTGGCCGACGACAACAAGGTCAACCGCCTGCTGCTGACGCGCAGCCTCGAGCAGCAGGGCCATTCGGTGGCGCTGGCCGAGGACGGCCGCGTGGCGCTCGAGCTGCTGCGGCGCGAACCGTTCGACCTGCTGCTGCTCGACATCGAGATGCCGCAGATGAACGGCTTCGAGGTCCTGGAGCAACTCGCCGCCGATCTGCAGTTGCGCGACCTGCCGGTGATCGTGACGTCGTCGGTCGAGGGCCTCGACAACGTCGTGCGCTGCATCGAGCTCGGCGCCGAAGACTACCTGCCCAAGCCGGTGAACCCGGTGCTGCTGCGTGCGCGCATCGGCGCCAGCCTCGAGAAGAAGCGCTTGCGCGACCAGCAGAAGGAGCTGGTGCGACGCTTTGCCACGCGCGAAGTGGCGGCCGACCTCGATGCGCAGGGTTTCGCGCTCGGCGGCCGACGCGTGCAGGCAACGACCCTGTTCTGCGACATCCGCGGCTTCACGTCGCTGGTCGAGAAGCTGGAGCCGGAGCAGACGATCGAGCTGCTCAACACCTACTACACGCTGATGTTCGACGCCATCTGCGGCCACGGCGGCGTCGTCAATCAGATGGTGGGCGACGGGTTGATGGCGATCTTCGGCGCGCCGCTGGCGCTGGCCGACCCGTGCGGCAGCGCGGTGCGCGCGGGGCAGGAGATGCTGGAGCTGATCGAGCTGCTGAACCGCGAGCGTGCCGGCCTGCCGCCGCTGCGCATCGGCGTCGGCATCGCCTCGGGCGAGGTCATCGCCGGCTACACCGGCACGCAGCAGCGCGCCACCTACACCTGCGTCGGCGATGCCGTCAACCTGGCGGCGCGGCTGGAGGCCTACACCAAGGAGGCCGGGCGCGCGCTGCTGTTCGACGGCGCCACCTGCGCCGCGCTGGCGCAGAGCGTGGCGCGCGAAGCGCTGGGTGCGATCAGCGTGCGCGGGCGCGAGGCGCCGGTGGAGATCTACGCGCTCGTCTAGGCCTGTGCCGCCGCGGCGCGCGCGCGATCCACATCCTGCGTCAGGCGCTGCACCATCAGGCGCATGACGTGAAAGCCCAGCTTCGGGTTCTGGTAGTAGAGCGCCGCCATCTCCTGCGCCGTCAGCGTGAACAGCGTGCAGTCGGTCTCGCAGCGGACCGTCAGCGTGCGCTTGTTGTCGGGCGCAAGCACGCCGATCTCGCCGAGCAGCGTGCCCGGGCCGCGCGTCTCGTCGATCTCCAGCAGGCGCAGCGTGCCGTGCTCGACATAGACCATCTCGGTGGCGACATCGCCTTTGGCCCACAGCGGCGTGCCGGCCTTGACCTTCTTCTCGTGCATGTGCGGCAGCAGCCACTCGGCCACCGGCGTGTCGCCCTTGGCATGCTCGATCGCCTTGACGAGCTGGTGCACATGCCAGGCCTTGCGCGCGTTGATCGGGACCAGCAGGCCGTACAGCAGCAGCGTCGGCATGGCGGCGGCGGCGTAGCCGTAGAGCGCCAGGAAGCAGCAGGCCGCGAGGGCGACGATGCGCAGCGGCAGCATGCTCTTCATCATGTAGCTGGCCAGCATCAGCGCGGCGCCGATGAAGCCCAGGATGTAGCCGATGCTCATGGTCGGTTCTTGTCGTTGGAGGTGGAGGATGGGGTCAGAGGCGGCAGCTGCGAAATCCGGCGAACACGTCGCTGCGCCCGGGCTGGAAGTAGTTGCGATAACGCGGGTGTTTCATGAACGGCTGCGTCGCAAACGAGCCGCCTTTCAACACCGGGCGGCCGTCGAACCACGGCGCCGAATAGTCGCGATACGGATGCGGCGTGAAGCCGGGCCACGGTGCAAATGGCGAGGCGGTCCACTCCCAGACCTCGCCGAAGGCGAAGCCGTCGGCATGCTGGCGCTGCGCCCAGACCCATTCATGCTCGGTCGGCAGCCGTCGGCCGGCCCAGCGGCACCAGGCTTGCGCGTCATGTGCGGACAGGTGCACCGCGGGCGCGTCGAGGTCGAGTGCGACCCAGCGGCCGAAGGCGGCGCGCTTGAAGCCATGCTCGAACGTCTCGTCGCGCACCACGTGCGTTGGCAGGGCGCCGCCAGCCTCGAAGTAAGGCAACAGCTCGCGCCAGGTGACGGGCGCGCTGTCGATGGCGAAGTCCGCGAGCTCGACCGCATGCGCGCCGAGTTCGTTGTCGAAGACGAAACCGCCGTCGTCTTCACCCTGCACCAGCGTCGCGCCCGCGACGGCGATCTCGCGCCGCGGCGCTGCGGCTGGTGCTGGTGCGGCCTGGCTGATCGGCCAGCCCTGGCCTTGCGCGATCATCAGGCCGGCTTCGTGGTGCATGGTCTCGTGCATCAGCACCAGACGAAAGAAGTACAGCGCGTCATCGTTGTCGGCGGCGTCGTGCAGCAGGGCCAGCGTGCGTTGCCGCACCTGCGCCAGGTAGCGCTGCGTGCGCTGCGCATCGGGCAGGCGCAGGTGCCAGCGCCGGGGGTGGGCGACGTTGCTGGAGTCGTACAGCGCATCGGCGCCGGGCAGCAGCGGGGCCGCGCGCGCCGCTTCGAGAGCGGCCCGTGCGCCGAGGTGGCGCTCGCTGTTGCGCGCGATCCAGAACTCTTCGAACCAGCCGACGTGGCCCAGCTCCCACAGCGGCGGGTTGACCTCTTCGGCGTAGGCGATGTCGAGCCGGCCGCCGAGGGCGCGGCGCACGTCGGCGAACGAGTCGAGCGTCTGCCCGCGCAACGCCGCCAGCACGGGTACGAGACAAGCCGCGTTGGCGCGGCGTACATCTAAGCTCTGCATCATGAAAACTAAACCGGTGGTCGCCTTGATCACGCCGGCGCTGGCCGACGCCAACAACGGCAATTGGCAAACCGCGCAGCGTTGGGCGCGCCTGTTGTCGGGCGATTATGAAGTGCGGCTTGCCCAGGCGTGGCACGGCGCGCGCGCAGACGTGATGCTGGCCCTGCATGCGCGGCGCTCGGCGCCGAGCATCGCGGCCTGGGCGCGCACGGGCCAGGCGCTGGCCGTGGCGCTGACCGGCACCGATCTGTACCGCGATGTGCCGGCTGGCGACGCTGCGGCGCTGCAATCGCTCGCCCTCGCCGACCGCCTGATCGTGCTGCATGAGGGCGCACCCGATGACGTTCCGGCCGAGCACCGCGCCAAGTGCGTGGTCTGCTTCCAATCCACCGCGTCGCGGCAATCGCTGCCGAAGACCGCGCGCCACTTGCGAGCGCTGATGGTGGGCCACCTGCGCGACGAGAAAGACCCGCGCACCGCGTTCGCGGCGATGCGATTGCTCGCCGCGAGTGAGGACATCAGCCTCGACCACATCG
Organism: Burkholderiales bacterium; assembly: GCA_031375525.1. GTDB lineage: Bacteria > Pseudomonadota > Gammaproteobacteria > Burkholderiales > Burkholderiaceae_C > CADEEN01. Next base: position 811 of record JANMHY010000693.1, on the reverse strand, counting down.
GCGCGCCGCTCGATGCGGCGCTCGGCGACGAAGCCCAGGCGCTGACGCGCGCTCAGCACAACTACCGCTGGCACGGCGCGCTGCCGCATGCGACCACGCTGCGCCGCATCCAGCGCGCGCATCTGCTGGTGCACCCGAGCGCGATGGAGGGCGGCGCGCATGTCGTCATGGAGGCCATCCGCTGCGGCACGCCGGTGCTGGCCTCGCGCATCTCGGGCAACGTCGGCATGCTCGGCCGCGATTACCGGGGTTATTTCGAGCCGGGCGACGCGGTCGGCCTGGCCACCCTGTTGCAGCAACTGCGCGACCATCCGGCTATGCTGCAAGGGCTGCGCGCCCAGTGCGACCAACGCTCGCCGCTGTTCGAGCCCGCGCGCGAGCAGGCCACGCTCAAAAGCGTGTTAGCGATGATGTTGCAAAACCGGCTGGAGACTTTTCGTGAATGCCCCTGACCGACCTCCGAACGAACCGCGGCTGACCGCGCTCTCCCATGGTGGAGGCTGCGGCTGCAAGATTGCTCCCGGTGTGTTGAGCGAAATCTTGCAAGGCATGAGCCCGATGGTGCTGCCCAAGGAACTCCTGGTCGGCATCGAAACCGCGGACGACGCCGCGGTGTATCAGTTGAACGACGAGCAGGCGCTGATTGCGACGACCGACTTCTTCATGCCGATCGTCGATGACCCGTTCGAGTTCGGCCGCATCGCGGCGACCAATTCGATCAGCGACGTTTACGCGATGGGCGGCAAGCCGATCCTGGCGCTGGCCATCGTCGGCATGCCGATCGGCGTGCTGTCCACCAAGACCATCGGCC
>JANMHY010000683.1:0-1634 GCA_031375525.1 Burkholderiales bacterium | reverse complement strand
ACGGAGGGGACCGACAGCAACGTATTCACTCCAACCCCCTTAACTTCGGATCCAGCGCATCGCGCAGCGCATCGGTCATCAACGAAAACGCGGTCACGAACACGGCCATGAAAAGGGTCGCAGCTGCCAGTTGCCACCAGTGGCCGAGGATCAGCTCGCTCTGCGCTTCGGCCAGCATCGTGCCCCACGACACGTCGTCAACGCCGACGCCAAGACCCAGGTACGACAAGATGACCTCGGCCTTGATGAAGCCGACGACCAGGATGCTCATGCGCACCAGCACGACGTGGCTGACGTTGGGCAGGATGTGCGTGAAGATGCGGCTCCACACCGACGCGCCGATCGCTTCGGCCGAGCGCACGTACTCGCGGCTGCGGTGTTTGATGAACTCCGAGCGCACCTGTCTATACAACCCCGACCAGCCGGTGAGACCAAGGATCAGCACCACGGTGCCGATGCCGCGGCCGAACACGGCTGCAAAGGCGAAGATCAGCAGGATGCCGGGGATGGCTTCGAAGACGTTGTAGAGCCACTCCAGAAGGTCGCCGACCTTGCCGCCGAAAAAGCCCGACAGCGCGCCGAGCAGCGTGCCGATCAATGTGGCGACCAGCGCGGCCATGACGCCGACGAAGACCGAGACCTGCGTGCCCTTGACCGCCTTCGACCAGACATCGCGGCCGAAGCGGTCGCCGCCCATCGGCAGCGTCTCGGCCTTGATGACCTCTTCGGTCTTGAACTTGGCGGCGCGCTCGTCCCACTCCTTGTACTTCGGCGCGAGCGGGTCGATCGCCGACAGATCGACGTTCGGGCCCTTCGGCACCTCGATCACGCCGATGGCCTCGGCCGGCCGCGGGCCGAGGAAGCCCGGTGGCGCGTTGGCCACGCCGACTTCCTTCTGCCAGTTCTTGGCGACGAGGCCGAGCGCGGCGAGCGCGATCAGCAACAGGAAGGCGATGACGATCAGCGCCGAGACCATGCCGACGCGGTCGCGCTTGAAGCGCAGCCACGCGGAATGCCAGACGCCTTCGCTGCGCTCACTCCCTCCCCCGGGCAGGGGGAGGGCCGGGGTGGGGGTCGAACCTTGCCCCATGGCAGGTGCACTCATTTCAACGTCACCCGCGGGTCGACCAGCTTGAAGCAGACATCGACGATCAGGTTGATCAGCATCGTGATCGCTGCCAGATAGACCGTCACCGCCTGGATCACCGGGTAGTCGCTGCGGTTCACGGCCAGCAGCACCTCGCGGCCGAGGCCCGGAATCGAAAAGAAAACCTCGATCAGGAACGCGCCGACAAAGATGCTCGGCAGTTGCAGCCCGATGTTGGTCAGGATCGGGATCATCGCGTTGCGCAGCACATGCTTGAACAGGATGACGTTCTCGGTCAGGCCCTTGGCGCGCGCGGTGCGCACGTAGTCGTGACCCAACTCATCGAGAAAGAACGTGCGGTACAGCCGTGTCTGCGGCGCCAGGCCGACCATCACCGCCAACAGCACCGGCAACGGCGCATAGGTGACGAGGTTGGTCCAGACGCTGTTGCTCCAGCCCTGCACCGGGAACCAGCCGAGTTGGAAGCCGAACAGGTACTGGCCGACGATGATGTAAACGAGAAAGCTGATCGACAGCGCGATCGTCG
>JANMHY010000642.1:0-10098 GCA_031375525.1 Burkholderiales bacterium | reverse complement strand
GAACGAGATGAGCGCCAAGGGAGCGCTGATGTTCCGCGCCATCAACGTCAACGACTCGGTGACGAAGAGCAAGTTCGACAACCTGTACGGCTGCCGCGAATCGCTGGTGGACTCCATCAAGCGCGCGACGGACGTGATGATCGCCGGCAAGGTCGCCGTCGTTGCCGGTTACGGCGACGTCGGCAAGGGCTCGGCGCAGGCGCTGCGCGCTCTGTGTGCGCAAGTCTGGGTGACCGAGATCGACCCGATCAACGCGCTGCAGGCGGCGATGGAAGGCTACAAGGTCGTGACCATGGAGTACGCCGCCGACAAGGCCGACATCTTCGTCTCCGCCACCGGCAACAAGAACGTCATCCGCTACGAGCACATGGCGGCGATGAAGGACGAGGCCATCGTCTGCAATATCGGCCACTTCGACAACGAGATCGACGTTGCCGCGCTCGAGAAGTGCCAGTGGGACGAGATCAAGCCGCAGGTCGATCACGTGGTGTTCCCGGACGGCAAGAAGATCATCCTGCTGGCCAAGGGGCGCCTGGTGAACCTCGGCTGTGCTACTGGGCATCCGAGCTTCGTCATGTCGTCGTCGTTTGCGAATCAGACGATCGCGCAGATCGAACTGTTCACTCGCAGCAAGGACTACGAGGCCGGCAAGGTCTATGTGCTGCCCAAGCACCTCGACGAAAAGGTGGCGCGCCTGCACCTGAAGAAGGTCGGCGCGATGCTGACCGAACTCAGCGACGAGCAGGCGGCGTACATCGGTGTGTCGAAGCAAGGGCCGTACAAGGCCGACTCGTACAGGTATTGAGCCTGCCGTGCGAGCGGACCAACTGCTCGTGCAACGCGGCCTCGCGCCCACTCGATCGGCCGCGCAGCGGCTGATCGAGCACGGCGCCGTGCGCTGGCTCGGGCCCAAGGGCTGGGCTTTGCCGAGGAAGGCCGGCGAAGACCTGCCCGAGGGCTGCGAGCTCGAAGTCACCGACGACGCCGAACTGCGTTGGGTGTCGCGCGCCGGGCTGAAGCTCGATGCAGCACTCACGCAGTGCGCGATCGACGTCACCGGCCGTCACTGCCTCGATGTCGGCCAGAGCACGGGTGGATTCACCGAGGTGCTGCTGGCGCGCGGTGCGGCATCGGTCGTCGGTATCGACGTGGGGCATGGGCAATTGCACGCCAAGCTTCGCGCCGACCCGCGTGTGACGGCGCTCGAAGGCATCAACGCGCGCCACCTCGGGGCCGCGCAACTGCCGCGCGCGAGTTTCGAGCTGGTGGTGGCCGACCTGTCGTTCATCTCGCTGACCCTGGTCCTCGACGCGCTGCTGCCGCTGGCGACACGCGATTTGCTGCTGCTGGCCAAGCCGCAGTTCGAGTTGCAGCCGGGCGACATCGGCAAGCACGGTCTGGTCAACGACCCGGTCGCACACGGCCACGTCAAGGCACGCATGAAGGCGGCTTGCGAGAAGCGCAGCCTGGTGCTGCGCGACTATTTCGAAAGCACCGTTGCCGGCGGCGACGGCAACCGCGAACACTTCGTCTGGGCCCAGAAACCATGAGCACCCGCATCCCGATCAGCTTCGAGTTCTTCCCGCCCAACACCCCCGTCGGCGACGAAAAGCTGATCACGCAAGTCGTGCCCGAACTCGCAGCGTTGCAGCCGCAGTACTTCAGCGTCACCTACGGCGCCGGCGGCTCGACGCGCGACAAGACCTTGAAGACGGTGCAGGCGATCGCCGCCGCCGGCCATGAAGCCGCACCCCATCTGTCGTGCGTCGGCTCGACGCGGGCGAGCATTGCCGAGACCCTGGCCACGCACCGCGCCAACCCGAAGATCCGCCGCATCGTCGCGCTGCGCGGCGACTTGCCCAGCGGCACGGCGACGGCCGGCGAGTTCCGTTATGCCGCCGAGCTGGTGCGCTTCATCCGCGAGTCGCAAGGCGCCGACTGGCAGATCGAAGTCGCCGCCTACCCCGAGTACCACCCGGCGCAGCGCTACGCGGCGAAGGACTTGCAGCACTACGCCGACAAGGTCAAGGCCGGCGCGAATGGTGCGATCACGCAGTTCTTCTTCAACCCGGACGCCTACTTTCACTTTGTCGATGCGACGAAGAAGCTCGGCGCCGAGGTGCCGGTGACCGCGGGCATCATGCCCTTCCACAACTACGCCCGCATCGCCCAGTTCGCGCAGCGCGACGGCATCGACATCCCGCGCTGGGTGGCGATGAAGATGGAAGGTTATGTCGATGACGCCGCTTCGATACGCGCCTTCGGCCTCGACGTGGTCACGTCGCTGTGCGAGAAGCTGATCGCCGGCGGCGCGCCGGGCATTCACTTCTACACGCTGAATCAATCGGCGCTGGCGCTGGAGTTGTGCCGGCGCCTCGGCGCGCACTGAATTGTCCCGCACCCAGCGCCTGTTCGACCTGATGCAGCTGCTGCGCCGGCACCGCCAGCCGCTCAGCGGCGCAGCCATCGCCGGGCAACTCGGCATCAGCTTGCGCACGCTGTACCGCGACATCGCAACGCTGCAAACCCAGGGTGCGGGCATCGACGGCGCGCCGGGCCTGGGCTATGTCTTGCGGCCGGGCTTCATGTTGCCGCCGCTGATGTTCACGGCCGATGAAATCGAGGCCCTGGTCTTGGGCTCGCGCTGGGTGGCCGACCGCGGCGATGCGCCACTGGCCGCCGCCGCGCGCGACGCGCTGGCCAAGATCGCCGCCGTGTTGCCGGACAGCCTGCGCCACGAACTCGACAGCGCGGCACTGATCGTCGGCCCGGGCGAGCCGATCGCGGCCGGCGACACGCAGCTGGCTGCCATCCGGCTGGCGATCCGGCGCGAGTGCAAGCTGGTTATCGGCTACCGCGACGCTGCCGGCGACGCCACAGCGCGCACGATTTGGCCGTTTGCGATCGGCTTCTTCGACCGCGCGCGCGTGGTGGTGGCGTGGTGCGAACTGCGCCAGTCGATCCGGCACTTCCGCACCGACCGCATCGGCGAGTTGACCGCGTCCGACAACCGCTACCCGCGCCGTCGCCAGGCGTTGCTCAAGCAATGGCGCGAGGAAAACAAGATTGCACCGACCTGACTGCTGACAGAAATTGACGTGGGGTCTGCTTACGCTGCACTGCCTGCAACAGGAGAGTCCCATGACCGATCCGAACTTCGTGCTCTTGCACGTGACCAGCCCCGCGGCCAGCGCCGCCTTCTACGCCGACCTGCTGGGCAAGCCCGCAGTGGAAACCTCGCCGACCTTTGCGATGTTCGCGCTCGATTCGGGCGTGATGCTCGGCCTGTGGGCGGCGCACACCGTGCAGCCGCCCGCCACCCCACCCGGCGGCTGCGAGCTCGCCTTCGCGGTCGACGGCGCCGAGCGTGTGCAGGCCTTGCATGAGGCCTGGCGCGCCAAGGGCTTGCCGATCGCACAGCCGCCGACCGAGATGGACTTCGGCCGCACGTTCGTTGCCCTCGACCCCGACGGCCACCGCCTGCGCGTCTTTGCGCCCCGCGCCGAATGAGCCGCGCCTGGATCGCCGTCGCCTCGGCCGAACATGTGGCACTCGGCCGCGCCGGCGGCTTCATGCAGGTCTGCCACGGCAAAGCCGCGCCGCTGCGCCGCCTCCAGGCCGGCGACCGCGTGGCGTACTACTCGCCGACGGCGGCGTTCGGCGGCACCGACAAGCTGCAGGCCTTCACCGCTGTGGGCGTCGTCGGCGACGGCGAGCCTTATGGGGCCGACATGGGCGGCGGCTTTTGCCCCTACCGGCGTGACGTGACCTGGTTCGACGCGGTCGCAGCACCGATCCGCCCGCTGCTCGACCAGCTCGAGTTTTCGGCCGGCAATCGAAACTGGGGCTATGCGTTCCGATTCGGCCTGCTGGCGGTCAGCGAGCACGACCTGGATGTGATCGAGCAGGCCATGAGCATCGGCACGGGCGCTCGACTCAGCCCTCGCGCTGCCACGCCACCCCATCCTCCGTCAGCACCGCATCCAGCGGCACGTCGTGCGGCTCGCCTTCGAGCCACGGGATGAAGCCATGCGCATAGCCGACGCCGACGGTGAACGGCCGCGGCTCCAGCGTCGCTAGTGTGCGGTCGTAAAAACCGCCGCCGTAGCCCAGCCTCAAGCCGCCAGGCCCGAAGCCGACGCACGGCACCAGCAGCAACTGCGGCGCGAAGCGGTCGGTGTCCTTCGGTTTCGGAATGCCGTAGGCGTCTTCTTCCATCGGGCAGCCGGGGTACCAGCGGTGAAAGCGCAACTGCCGCGTTTCGCGGTCGATGACCGGCAGGCCGATGACACGATGCCGGCCCTTCACTTCCTCGCCCTCGGTCCAGCGGAACAGCGCCGGCAGCGCGTCGAACTCGCCCTTGATCGGCCAGTAAGCGCCGATCGCGGTTTCGTCACGATTGACCAGCCAGACCCGCAGCACCTCCTGCAAATGCATCGCCCGCTGGTGGCGGTCGATCATCGACAGGCGCTCGGCCTGCAACTGGCGGCGCAGCAGTTTCTTGTCGCGCGGCGGCTCGAGGCTGAAGTCTTGCGGCATGAGGGCTAGGATAGTGCAGCATGAGCAACGCGCTGGTCGATCACTGCCTCGAACTGCTCGCACCGCTCGGCGCCGTGCGCGCCAAGCGCATGTTCGGCGGCCACGGCATCTACATCGACGACCTGTTCGTCGCCATCATCGGCTTCGAGCGCCTGTACCTGAAGACCGACACCGCCAGCCGCGAGCGCTTCCAGGCGGCCGGCGGCGAGCCCTTCGTTTACATGAGGCCCCCAGGGCCGCCGCTGCGCGGCGGCCCGCCCCCCGAGGGGGAGCGAGCAAGCTTGGGGCGGCCCGGCGCTTCCTCCGTGAAGCGCGGCGCCGTCGCGCTGGGCTACTGGACGGTGCCGGCCGAGGCCATGGAGTCGCCGGCCTTGATGCAGCCTTGGGCACGGCAGGCCATCGACGCAGCGCTGCGCGCCAGGGCCGCGAAACCCGCGGCAGCGCGCTCCAAGCCGCGGGCCGCGCCGTCGAAAACCAAGGCCGCGAGCTCACGCGCCCGGCGTTGAGTCGAACGCGCCGGCGCAAAGCGCCAGTCCCACAGCGCCGGCTGACCGGCATCCAACGCCGACACCGTCACCTGCTCGCCGCGCGACAGCGCCAGGCGCTCGCCGGGTTGCAGCACGTAGTCATCCGGGTCGCCGCGCCGCGTCACCCAGACGCTGCCGGCCAGCGCCGTCAGCCAAGCCGGTTCGGTGACCAGCAGGTGTTGCACTTCTTGCATGGATAGGCGGTTCATCATGGGCTCCTGGTGAGGGCGGTTCGTAGGACGAAGCATCGTCGATGGCCGGGCTGGTGTCGAATCAGTTCGGTCACCACCACTGATAACATCCGCTCATGAATCAACCGCCCCATCGCGCCCTGGCCGTGGGCAACTTGCGCGCCTTCGAGGCGGTCGCACGGCGCCTCAGTTTTTCGGCGGCGGCCGAGGATCTGTACCTGACGCAGCCGGCGATCAGCCGCCAGATCAAGTCGCTCGAAGACGAGCTCGGCGCGCCGCTGTTCGTGCGCGGCACACGCAAGGTCGAGCTCACCGGCGCCGGCGTGCAACTGCTGCGCGGCGTGATGCCGCTCCTGCAGCGCCTGGACACCACCGTGCGCCAGATCCGCAGCGCGCGCGGGCGGCGGCATGTGTCGCTGGCCACCTTCGCCTCGTTCGCCTCGCTGTGGCTGCTGCCGCGGCTGCGCGCCTTCGAGGCCGCGCACCCGGACATCGACATCCGCATCTCGGCCACCGACGCGATGGTGGACTTCGACGACCCCGAGACCGACCTCATCTTGCGCTACTGCCTGCCGGCCGATGCGCCGGAGGGCTCACAACTGCTGTTCGGCGAAGTCATCACGCCGGTGGTGAGCTGCGCCTTTGCCAATCAGGCCCGGCAGGGTCATGCGCCGCGCCTGGCGCAGCCCAAGGACCTCGCCGCGCACACGCTGCTCGAGGAAGACGAGCGCTTGCCCAGCGTCGAGTACCTGAGCTGGCGGCGCTGGCTGCGCGACAACGGCGTGGCCAAGCTCGAACCGGCGCGCTGGCTGTACCTGAACTTCACCTACCAGCAGGTGCAGGCCGCGCTGGCCGGCGGCGGCATCGCCCTCGGCCGCATTGCAATGATCGGCGACAGCCTGGCGCGCGGCGATCTGGTCGAGCCCTTCGGCGCCGAGCGGCGCATGGTCTCGCCGTACGCCTATTGGCTGATCGATCTGGCGCAGCACCGCGGCGAACGCACGGTGCGCGCCGAGGTCAGCGCGTTTGCGCAGTGGCTGGCAGAACAAGCCGCCGTGACGCGCCAACAAATGGACGGCGCCGTCAACGCAACGGTGTCGTAGAAGGTTGTTGCAATGGCCCGTCACCGGACAATCCGACCTGCGTTACAACCACGATACGCCGCGCGGCTCCTCGCGACGGCCCTGTCGAAGTTATCAAGCTCTGAACGATGCGCTCTCGCCGTAACACCCTTGCCGCTGCGTTGATGCTGGCCATTGGGCTGGCCAGTGCCGCGCCGGCCCAAGTGCGCAACGGCCTGGCGCCATCGCCGGAAGGCGGCGCCGCCGCCGAGCCGACCGAAGTGCTCGGCAGCGTCAACGCCGCCCAGAGCACCGACTTTGCCGTCGATGCGCGCGATGCCTTGCGCCGTCGCGACGGCGTGCGTCTGCTGGCGCTGCGCGACCTCGCGGCCACGCAGCGGCACCCGCTGGCGTCGTGGATCGACTACTGGGAGATCTTCAACCGCCTGGCCACCGCCCAGCAAGGCGAGCTCGATTCGTTCTACGCGCGCTGGCCGCAGGCCTACGTCGAAGACCGGCTGCGCAACGACTGGCTGCTGGAGCTCGGCAAGCGCCGCGACTGGGCCAACTTCGCCCGCGAGTTCCCGCGCTTTCGCATGAACGACGACCGCGAGGTCACGTGCTACGCGCTGCTGGTCGAACAGCAGAGCTTGCCGACAGGCAGCAAGGCCACGGCGGCCTTCAAGGCACGTGCCTTCGAGGCCTGGCTCGCGCAGCGCGACCTCGATGACGGCTGCAACCTGATGGCGACAGCGCTGCACGAAGCCAAGGTCTTCAGCAACGACGACGCTTGGCTGCGCGCGCGTCTGGCCGCCGAAGCCGGCCGCCTGCGCGTCGTGCGTGCGGCCGCCGCGCTGGCCGCGCCGACGCTGCAAACACAAGTCGCCAACGCCGTCGACAAGCCGGCGCTCTACCTCAACGCCGGCGCGACGACGACGCACCGCGCGCAGGCCGAGATCACGACGCTGGCGCTGATCCGCGTCGCCGCCAACGAACCCGACGTGGCCGCCGCAGCGCTCACCGAAAAATGGCAGCAGCGCCTGCCGCGCGATCTGTCGGCCTGGGCCTGGTCGCAAGCCGGCCGCAGCGCGGCGCAGCGGCTGGCAGCGAACGCCTCCGACCACTACCGCACCGCCTGGGCCGAGGCCGGGCGCGCCAGCATCACGCAGGCCCCGGCCTGGAGCGACGACACCTTTGCCTGGGCCACACGCGCTGCGCTGCGCGCCGTCAACAGCGCCGAGCGCTGGCCGACGGTGCAGCGCACGATCGACCACCTGAGCGAAACCGAGCAGCGCGATCCGGCCTGGCGCTACTGGAGCGCGCGCGCGCAGCGCGAAACCGCGGCGGCTGGCGCGGCCGGCGACAAGCAGCGCTCGCAAGCGCTGGCCACCTTGCGCCAGTTGAGCAGCGAGCTGCACTTCTACGGCAAGCTGGCTGCCGAAGATCTGGGCCAGCCGTTTGCCGTGCCGCCGCGTCCGCTGCCGCTGTCCGCGGAAGAAAAGGCGATGGCGCGCGAGCACGCCGGCCTGGCGCGCGCGCTGCGGCTGATCGAGCTCGGCCTGCGCAGCGAAGGCGTGCGCGAGTGGAACTACAGCCTGCGCGGCATGACCGACCGCCGCCTGCTCGCCGCGGCCGATGTGGCGTGCGAAAGGGAAGTCTGGGACCGCTGCATCAACACCAGCGAGCGCACGAGAAACGAGATCGACTTGGAGCAGCGCTTCCCGATGCCGTTTCGTGACGAGCTGGTGACGCAGGCCAAGGCCATCGGCCTCGACCCGGCGTACGTGTATGGCCTGATCCGCCAGGAATCGCGCTTCATCACCGATGCGCGCTCGAACGTCGGCGCTTCGGGGCTGATGCAGGTCATGCCGGCCACCGCGCGCTGGACGGCCAAGAAGATCGGTTTGCCGTTCAGCGACCCGCAGATTGCCGACCGCGCCACCAATCTGAAGATCGGCACGGCGTACCTGAAGCTCGTGCTCGACGACTTCGACGGCTCGCAAGCGATGGCTGCCGCCGCCTACAACGCCGGCCCGAGCCGGCCGCGGCGCTGGCGTGAAGGCGCGACCTTGGAGCCCGCCATCTGGGCCGAGAACATTCCGTTTGCCGAGACGCGCGACTACGTGAAGAAGGTGCTGTCGAACGCTACGGTGTACGCGTCGCTGCTCGCCGGCAAGCGGCAATCGGCGGCGGCGCTGCCGGCGCCGGTGTTGCCGTCGGTGCCGGAAGCGGCAGCTTCGGTTGCCGCTTCTGCCGTTGCAGCGGCGGATGTGCCGACGCCGCCGGCGCCGTTGTTGTTGCCGTCGTTGAAGGCCCGTCTGGGCGCGCCGATCGGCCCGCGCGATATGGCCGCAGCGCCGCCCGACAAGGAGTTGCCGTGAGTGAATTGCCCCGACGCGTTGCTGTTCTCGGCGGCACCGGCTTCGTCGGCCGCGCGCTGTGCGAGCGCCTCGTGCGCGCCGGTGACGGCGGCGGCAGCGTCAACGTCGTCGTGCCGACACGGCGGGCCGCGCATGGCAACCGCGTGCGCTTCCTGCCGACCGTCGAGGTGCGCGTGCTTGATGTGCTGGACGACAAGGCGTTGATGCGCGTGCTCGGCGATTGCGATGCCCTCGTCAACCTGATCGCCATCCTGCACGGCAGCGCGCGCGAGTTCGAGCAGGTGCATGCCGCGCTGCCGCAGCGCATCGCGCGGGCGTGCCATGCGGTGGGCTTGAAGCGCGTCGTGCATGTCAGCGCGTTGGGTGTCGGTGGCGGCAACGAGCCGTCCGACTACCTGCGCAGCAAAGCAGCCGGAGAAGCAGCATGGAAAGCCTCGGGCCTCGACGTGACGCTGCTGCGGCCTTCAGTGATGTTCGGCGCTGAAGACAAGTTGCTCAACACGTTTGCCGCATTGCAAGCCGTGTTCCCGCTGATGCCGCTGGCAGGGAGCGATGCGCAGTTTCAGCCGGTGTGGGTCGAAGACGTGGCCGAGGCCATCGTGCGTTGCCTGCAGCGGCCTGAGACCATCGGCCAGATCATCGAATGCACGGGGCCCGACGTGATGACGCTGGCCGACATCGTGCGCGCAGCAGGACGCTGGTCCGGCAATGCACGGCCGGTGCTGCCGCTGCCGTTGGCGATCGGCAAGCTGCAAGCGCTGGCGATGGAGTTGCTGCCCGGCGAGCCGCTGATGTCGCGCGACAACCTCGATTCGACGAAGGTGCCCAACATCGCCAGCGGCAAGCTGCCGGGCTTGGCGTCGCTCGGCATCACGCCGACGGCGCTGGCGGCGATTGCGCCGGGGTATCTGGGGCATACCGATGGGCGGACGAAGCTAGACGCGTTGCGCGCCGTCGCGCGGCGATAGTTGCCGGTGCGCAGCCGATGAAAACCTACCAGGTCGGCGGCGCCGTCCGCGACCGCTTGCTCGGCGTGCCGCATGGCGACCGCGATTGGGTCGTCGTCGGCGCGACGCCTGAGCAACTGCTCGCGCAAGGCTACACACCCGTCGGCAAAGACTTCCCCGTCTTCCTGCACCCACAGACGCGCGAGGAGTACGCGCTGGCGCGCACTGAGCGCAAGTCGGCGCCGGGGTATCGCGGCTTCGTCGTGCATGCCGACCCGACCGTCACGCTCGACGACGATCTGCGGCGGCGCGACCTGACGATCAACGCCATCGCGCAAGACGACGACGGCACGTTGATCGATCCCTTCCACGGCGCGGCCGATCTCAAAGCCGGTGTGCTGCGCCACGTGTCGGAGGCCTTCGCCGAAGACCCGGTGCGCATCCTGCGCCTG
>JANMHY010000635.1:0-5360 GCA_031375525.1 Burkholderiales bacterium | reverse complement strand
TCGGCCGCGGAGTCGAACAGGCTCACCTTCACCGCCGAGCCGCGGCCGGTGCGCGCGCGCGCGAGCAGAGCCTGCTGGATGCCGACGAGCGCGTTCAATCCGGCGTTGATGTCGCACAGCGAGACGCCAATGCGCCCCCAGTCGCCCGGCGCGCCGCTCACCGCGACGAGCCCGCTCTCGGCTTGCACCAGCAGGTCATAGGCCTTCATCTTGTACAGGCGGCCGCGGTCGCCATAGCCGCTGATGTCGCAGGTGATGAGGCGCGGATGCAGCGCGCGCAACGCGGCGCTGCCCAGCCCCAGGCGCTCCGCTGCCCCCGGCGCCAGGTTCTGCACAAACACGTCGGCGCGCGCGATCATGCGGCGCAGCAGTTGCAGGTCGTGCTCGCGCTTCACGTCGAGTGCGATCGATTCCTTGCCGCGGTTGATCCAGACGAAGTAGCTCGACTCGCCGTGCACCGCGCTGTCGTAGCCGCGCGCGAAGTCGCCCTCGGGGCGTTCGATCTTGATCACGCGCGCGCCGGCGTCGGCCAGGCGGCTCGAGCAATACGGTGCGGCCACCGCCTGCTCGAGCGCCACCACCAGCACGCCGGCCAGCGGCAGCTCGGCGGCAGCATCAGCCTGCGGCGACGGTGGGAACTGCGTCATGGGCGCTCCTGAAGCGGTCTTCTCATGACGCCGATTGTGAAAACACGCCGCGCGCGAGGCCATTGCTTTTGCGCGAATCCAGCATTGACCAGCTTGCAATGGCGCTGCCGCGAGCGCTGCGCCACAGTGCTCCTGGACGCCACGCCACCATGACGCCCCGCTCTTACCTCTTCGTGCCGGCCGATCGGCCCGAGCGCATCGCCAAGGCGCTGGCCAGCGGCGCCGATGCGGTGATCGTGGACCTGGAAGACGCCGTGGCGCCCGACGCGAAAGCAGGAGCGCGTGCAGCGCTCGCGCAGTGGTTGGCCGGCGCGGCGAACGCGCCGCATCTGCCGCATGTGCCGCTGTTCGTGCGCACCAACGCGCCCGGCAGCGAGTGGTTTGCCGACGACGTGGCGCTGTGCGGCCGCAGCGCTGCGGTTAGCGGCGTGATGCTGCCCAAGGCCGAGCGCGTGGCCGACCTCGACGCCGTGCGCCACGCGGCGCCGGGCCGAGCGCTGATCCCCTTGATCGAAACGGCCGAAGGCTTCGACCAACTGCGCGCGCTGGCCGGCGCCACCGGCGTGCAGCGCCTGGCCTTCGGCTCGATCGACTTCCAGCTCGACCTCGGCATCAGCGCAGGCGACGAAGGCGACGGCACCGCACTGCTGTTCTTCCGCTCGCAACTCGTGCTCGCTTCGCGCCTCGCGTCGCTGCTGCCGCCGATCGACGGCGTGACCACGGCACTCGACGACGACGCACCGGTGGCGCGCGACACGCAAGCCGCGCGACGCCTGGGCTTCGGCGCCAAGCTGTGCATTCACCCGCGCCAGGTGGCCGCGGTGAATGCGGGCTTCACGCCGAGCGATGCGGAAGTGGACTGGGCGCGCCGCGTGGTCGCGGCGGTGGATCGATCCGGCGGCGCGGCGGTGGCGGTGGACGGGAAGATGGTGGACAGGCCGGTGCTGCTGAGGGCACAGGCGGTGCTGGGCGGCGAGAGAGGAATCTGAGGTGGATCGCCCGGCCGGTTGGCGCAAGATCGGCGAATGCAGAGGGTACCGTCACTCGTTTGCGATCAGACCATTCGCTGCTCCCCAGGCGAACCAATCGATGGTCTCGCTGTTGACGAGTTCCAGGCTTGCGTCGGCGCCCATGCGCTCCGGGAACAGCATCGGGTTCTCGCACGCCCAACGTGCGGAGGGAGCGATCAGCCCATCGCAGCCGAGGAACTCGACCGCCGCGCCGATCGCCTGAGTGCGCGGCAGGTTGACACCTTGGTACTCGGAGTCGGCAACGCCGAGCGCGGCGATGTCGGCACGTATCAACCGAAGCGTCCGATGCGTCACGACGCGCAGGCGATGCACGAGCACTGGTTTGGTGGGCCGCGGGTTGAGTTGCGACCAGTGAAACGCGATCTCCGCGAGCGCGCCTTCGCGCGCCAGGCTCGTGTACAGGATGGCCGCCACGTCGCGGGCCATCCACCGCCCGCCGTTGTAGGACCCCGCCAACGGGTCGAGGCTCAACCGGGTTGCGCGACACACCTGGCCGTCGAACGATTCCCTGGGCAGCGCTTCCAGCCGATCGAGAAGCGCAGGATCGTGGATCACCGGCGCGGGCTCCCGATCAGAGATGCACGCCGTCGAGCAACTGATTGACGGCGGCGAGCACCTCGTCGATGTGCCCTTGTTGGATCAGATCGGCGGGCGTGCGATCCTGCAGCACACGCTGCCGCGAAAACAGCCACAGCCGCGCGTCGTGCGGCTCGTACAGATCAGCCAGTTTTTCGACGATGAACTCCAGCTCCAGCAACTGGCGCTCGGTGCTGGCGTGCGGGAGCGCCTTGCCGTTGTTCCATCGGGAAACGGTCTCCGGCCGGACGTTCAGGACATTGGCAACGTCCGCGGAGCGCATCGCTCCCTTCGCCTGGATCGACTCCAGACGACGTGCGATTGCATTGCTGCTCATGGTGTGCCTTGGGTGTGGCTGGATTGACAAGAGCTTAGCGCTTTTTAATGCGGTAAAGCAAGGCATATCAGTTGACATTTTGAATCCGCCCTGGCGATGCCGGGACGGCGGCGGGTGCTCTGCGGCGATTGTCCGCGCCGCTTCCGCCGCCGAGTGCGTGGCCGACCTCGACGCCGTGCGCCACGCGGCGCCGGGCCGGCCGCTGACCTACGCCCAACGGGATGAAGCGCCCGAAAGCTGTCAGTCGCGGCCTAGCCTGATCAGACTCTCTCGCCCGCGGGCGCGGAGCAACAACAGGCAGCCCACAAGCGCAGCGGCAGTCACATCAAATGTCAGGCAGAACCCTGGCCAGCCCTGCGGCATACCGGTGTTGTGCACAAGCGCGTCGTGGAAGTAGTCCATCACGCCGTGTCCGGCGAGCGCGCCCACAACGAGCCAGAGGTTGCGCTTGAACCCGACCACGGCAAGCCCGATGAATGGCATGGCAATGGCCAATTCGGACAACAGGACGTCCTGGCCACCGTCGATGACGGCGAACAGGATGTAGTACGTGGCGACGACGATGAGGACTGCCGGGTAGAAGACCCGATCGCGGTCCATACCCAGCCATGCAGCCGCGCCGCAGACCAGCAGCGCAAGGGCGACGCCCACGATGAATTCCATGCGTCGATCTCCTGATCGTTGAAATTTGCCGATCGACCTACGCGACCAGGTCACGCAAGTCCTCGGGGACGGGCATCGGCTGTAGGGCGCTGACACGTGCCCGCCCGGTGTTGCCGCGTGGCACCCAGATCCTGGAGAACAGGATCGACGCGAGCATGCGCGGCACCTGGCCAACGACTTCGCGCCAGTCGCGCCGCTGCCACCCGGCCACCAGCATCAGCCAATGCACCCGGGTGTGCCTGCCGGTCATGTGTTGTGCAAGTACATGGGCCCTTTCGAGATGAATGAAGCCCACCTCGAAGTTGCCGCCATCAAGCGCCTTACGAGCCCTCGAGACTTCTTCGCGGTACGCCTTTTGCGCTTTCAACATGAAAACTCCTTTGATCCCCGGCTCACGCAACCTGCCTGCGCCAAAGAGCACTGTCGTGGGCTGCCCCGACCGGCACCAGCGGCTTGCGACAAGTCGTCGCAATCGGGTTGGCAAGGGTCTGGATGCCCGCTCGAACGGTGGATGGAACCTCCAGAAGCCACCAAGGAGTTCGACCTGCGATCCACCCACAGGCGACCCCATTCGGTCGAAGAAATCGACAGCTCGAGGACACGCCAACCCATTCGCCCCCGCCACCGCTTGGCGGTGGACCACCCTGGCCCTAGAGTCGGATCGGCCATCGTCCAACCGCAGCACCGTTGTCCCCAATGTCTCCGCAAAGCACCCACATCGCCGGCCCCTGGCCAGACAGGCTGAAAGGCGCGCTGCCGATCATCGTCGAGTCCGCCGCCTTCTGGGCCATCGCGGCCACGCTGCTGTTCTTCCTGGTCCCCGGGCTCGAGACCTATCCCCGCTTGCTGGTCTTTACCGAATGCGCCACGGCCGAACGCCTGCAGCAGAGCGTGGATCGGCTCAAGTCGAGGCTCGCAGAACGGGCGGCGTCACCCCAGGCGGGCGACATGGCGGCGCTGATGCAGCGCATGCAGTCGCTCGCCACGCCCGGGGCCGATGCGCGTGAGCGCATCAAGGTCATCCGCGCCGGCGTGGGCAACACCGTGCGGATGATCCCGGTTGCCGACGTGGTCTGCTTCGAGGCAACCGAGAAGTACGTGAATGTCGTGACGGTCACCGGCGAGGCTCTCGTGCGCGTGAGCCTGCGCGAGTTGATGGCGCGCATCGATTCGACCGACTTCATCCAGGTGCATCGCAGTGTGATGGTCAATTCGAGCGCCATCGTCAGCGCGACGCGCGACGAGAACGGGCACTACAGCCTGAGCGTGCGGGGGCTGCAACGGCCGTTGAAGGTCAGCCGCGCCTTCGGCCATCTGTTCCGCCCGATGTAGTCGGCCCGAAAGGGGCCCAACGGCCGTGCGCCGGCAGGACAAGCCCGTCAGGGCCTCGCTCGCTCGAGAACGAGCAGGCGTACCTGGAGATCCTGGGCGTCCACCGCCTGCGCGAGGTATTGCTCCTCGATGCTGGGTGGGGGCAACCGGACAAACAGGTTCGCAAGGATTTGCAGCAGGGTCTTCATGGGTCGCCTTCGTCGCGGCTGAGGGGCCGGCAGTTTTCGCTGCGTGGCGAGTTGCTTGCCGGCTCGACGACGGAATGTCATCGATGACCATCACTCTCGTCGGCTGCGCCTGAAGCCGAAAGCCGCTTGCGACGAACCGTCGCGCGCTTGCCGGGAGCGGGTGACGGCGCCGACCCAACGGTGCACTCCAGGCGCTGAACTCCGGATGCACTTCAAGCGGCCAGGCTCGGCGCGGTTGCACCGTTCAACAGCGCATGGATGCGCACTCGCCGACCACTCGGTCGACGAGGCCGACCGCTGCAGGACGCCAGTGCACCACCGATCGCAACGCGCTGTCGCCCACCGTGACGGACAACGAAAGTGCATCGGCTGCTTCGCCGCATCGGGCGGTGGACCAGGCCTTGATCGACAACCCTCACCCTCACCGGATCACGCCATGAACCACTTCATCTCCACGACCCTCACGCTCGTGGCTGTCGCCACCGCCGCTGGCTGCATGTCGGCGCCTTCGAACCTGGACCTGTCACTCACCCGCCCCACTGCCGAAAACAAGTTCGTCGTCACGCTGCAGCCGCCGGCCACGCCT
>JANMHY010000441.1:0-4597 GCA_031375525.1 Burkholderiales bacterium | reverse complement strand
GCTCGGCGCCATTGGCCTGGCCGCGCGCGAGAAGCTCGACAACCTGGTCTTCGTCATCAACTGCAATCTGCAGCGCCTCGACGGCCCGGTGCGCGGCAACGGCAAGATCATTCAGGAGTTGGAAGGCGAGTTCCGCGGCGCCGGCTGGAACGTGCTGAAACTGATCTGGGGCAGCAACTGGGACCCGCTGCTGGCCAAGGACAAGGACGGCGCGTTGCGCAAGATCATGTTGGACACGCTCGACGGCGACTACCAGGCGTTCAAAGCGAACGACGGCGCCTTCGTGCGCAAGAACTTCTTCGGCCGCGACCCGCGCACGCTCGAGATGGTGGCCAGGATGAGCGACGCCGACGTCTGGGCGCTGCGCCGCGGCGGCCACGATGCGGCCAAGGTTTATGCGGCCTTCCACGCCGCCAACGAGATGAAAGGCCAGCCGACGGTGCTGCTCGTCAAGACCGTCAAAGGCTGGGGCATGGGCGGCGCCGGCGAAGGCAAGAACACCGCGCATCAGACGAAGAAGCTCACCGACGACGACCTGCGCTACATCCGCGACCGCTTCAATGTCCCGATCAGCGATGCGGACCTGCCGAAAATTCCGTTCTACAAGCCGGCCGACGACACGCCTGAGATGAAGTACCTGCACGAGCGCCGCAAGGCCCTCGGCGGCTACCTGCCCAAGCGCCGCGTGAAGGCCGACGAGACCTTCACCGTGCCGCCGCTCGACACCTTCAAGGCTGTGCTGGAGCCGACCGTCGAAGGCCGCGAGATCAGCACCACGCAGGCCTACGTGCGCTTCCTGACGCAACTGCTGCGCGACAAGTCGATCGGCCCGCGCGTCGTGCCGATCCTGGTCGACGAGGCACGCACCTTCGGCATGGAAGGCCTGTTTCGCCAGATCGGCATCTACAACCCGGAAGGGCAGAAGTACACGCCGGTCGATAAAGAACAGGTCATGTACTACAAGGAAATGGTCAACGGCCAGATCTTGCAAGAGGGCATCAACGAAGCCGGTGGCATGGCGAGCTGGATCGCTGCGGCAACGTCGTACTCGACGAACAACCGCATGATGATTCCGTTCTACATCTACTACTCGATGTTCGGCTTCCAGCGCATCGGCGATCTGGCCTGGGCCGCCGGCGACATGCAGGCGCGCGGCTTTCTGCTCGGGGGCACGAGTGGGCGCACGACCTTGAACGGCGAGGGCCTGCAGCACGAAGACGGCCACAGCCACATCCTGGCCAGCACGATCCCGAACTGCATCAGCTACGACCCCACCTTCGCGCACGAGGTCGGCATCATCCTGCACCATGGCCTGAAGCGAATGGTCGAGAAGCAGGACAACGTTTATTTCTACCTGACGCTGCTCAACGAGAACTACGCGATGCCGGGGCTGAAAGAGGGCACCGAAGAGCAGATCCTGAAGGGCATGTACCTGCTGCAGGAAGGTGCCAAAAAGACGCCGCGCGTCAACCTGCTCGGCAGCGGCACGATCCTGCGCGAGTCGATGGCGGCGAAAGAGTTGCTCGAAAAAGAGTGGGGCGTGGCGGCCAACGTCTGGAGCTGCCCGAGCTTCAACGAGCTGACGCGCGATGGTCAGGATTGCGAGCGCTGGAACATGCTGCACCCTGCGGCCGAGCCGAAGATTCCGTTCATCACGCACCAGTTGGAGAAACATCACGGCCCGGTGATCGCCTCGACCGACTACATGAAGAACTACGCCGAGCAGATCCGCGCCTTCATCCCCAAGGGCCGCACCTACAAAGTGCTCGGCACCGATGGCTTCGGCCGCAGCGACTTCCGCAGCGAGCTGCGCAAGCACTTCGAGATCAACCGCCACTACATCGTCGTCGCGTCTTTGAAGGCGCTGGCCGACGACGGCTCGCTGCCGTTCACCAAGGTGGCCGAGGCGATTGCCAAGTACGGCATCGCCGCCGACAAGATCAACCCGCTGTACGCATAACAAGCACGGAGAAGAAACATGGCGTTGGTTGAAATCAAGGTGCCCGACATTGGCGACTTCGATGAAGTCGCTGTGATCGAGTTGCTGGTCAAGCCCGGTGATACCGTCACTGCCGAGCAGTCGCTGATCACGGTCGAGTCCGACAAGGCGTCGATGGAAATTCCGTCGTCGGCCGCGGGTGTGGTCAAAGAGCTCAAGGTCAAGATCGGCGACAAGGTCAAGGAAGGTTCGCTGGTGCTGATGCTCGACGCGGCGGATGCTGCCGCCGCGCCTGCGCCGGCTGCCGCTCCCGTGCAACCCGAGCTCGTCGCTGCGCCACCGCCGCCGGCCCCCGCACAGAGCGCGGGCGGCACGATCGACGTTGCAGTGCCCGACATCGGCGACTTCAAAGACGTGGCCGTGATCGAGGTCTTCGTCAAGCCGGGCGACACGGTGAAGGTCGAGCAGTCGCTGATCACCGTCGAGAGCGACAAGGCGTCGATGGAGATCCCGTCGTCGCATGGCGGCGTCGTCAAGACGGTGCTGGTCAAGGTCGGCGACAAGGTCAACATGGGCTCGCCGTTGGTGGTGCTGGAAGGCTCGGCAGGGGCTGCTGCGCCTGCGCAGCAGGCCGCGGCACCAGCTCCGACCGCCGCGCCGGCAGCACCGGCGCCTTCGGCTGCGGTGGCCGCGCCGATGCCTTCGCACGAGCCGAGTGCGAGCAAAGGCGCGCTGCCCCACGCGTCACCGTCGATCCGCAAGTTCGCGCGCGAACTCGGCGTGCCGCTGACCGAAATCAAAGGCTCGGGTCCGAAGGGCCGCATCACGCAGACGGATGTGCAGGGCTTCGTCAAGGGCGTGATGGCCGGTGAAACGCAGACCGCAGCGCAGAAAGGCAAAGCGCCTGCGGGCGGCGCCTTCCCCGGCCTGCTGGCCTGGCCTCAAGTGGACTTCAGCAAGTTCGGCGCCACCGAGCGCAAGGACCTGTCGCGCATCAAGAAGATCAGCGGCGCCAACCTGCACCGCAACTGGGTCGTCATTCCGCATGTCACCAACCACGACGATGCCGACATCACCGAACTCGAAGCCTTCCGCGTCGCCACCAACAAGGAAAACGAGAAGTCCGGCGTCAAGGTGACGATGCTGGCCTTCCTCATCAAGGCGTCGGTGGCGGCGCTGAAGAAGTTCCCCGAGTTCAATTCGTCGCTCGACGGTGAACAGCTGGTGCTGAAGAAATACTTCCACATCGGCTTTGCCGCCGACACGCCCAACGGCCTGGTGGTGCCGGTGATCAAGGACGCCGACAAGAAGGGCGTGATCCAGATCAGCACCGAGATGGGCGAGCTGGCGAAGAAGGCGCGCGACGGCAAGCTCGGGCCGGCCGACATGTCCGGAGCCTGCTTCACGATCAGCTCGCTGGGCGGCATCGGCGGGCGCTACTTCACGCCGATCATCAACGCACCGGAAGTCTCGATCCTCGGCGTGTGCAAGAGCGCGATCGAGCCGAAGTGGGACGGCAAGGCTTTCGCTCCGCGATTGATGTTGCCCTTGTCGCTCTCCTGGGACCACCGCGTGATCGACGGCGCATCGGCGGCGCGCTTCAACGCCTACCTGGGCCAGATCCTCGCCGACTTCCGACGCGTCTTGCTCTGAGATGACGACAGTCTGCGTCGTCCGCAAAGGCGGACAACTCGCCATCGCTGCCGACAGCCTCGTCACCTTCGGCGACACCCGGCTGCCGCACGGCTACGAAGACAACGACAAGCTGTTCAAGGTCGGCGAGTCGTACTTCGGCATGTCGGGCACGACAGCCCATTTCCCGGTGCTGCGCAAGGCGCTGGCGGCGCTGCCGAAAGATGAACTCAAGCTCGGCTCGCGCGACGAGGTCTTCGACACCTTCCTGAAGCTGCACCCGAAATTGAAGGAGCAGTACTTCCTCAACACCAAGGAAGAAGACGCCGACCCATATGAGAGCAGCCAATTCACGGTGCTGATCGCCAACCGGCAGGGCCTGTTCGGCGTGTACTCATATCGCGAGGTGTTCGAGTTCGAACGCTTCTGGTCCATCGGCTCGGGCCGCGCGTTTGCGCTCGGCGCGATGCACGCCGCGTACTCGCGCGCGAGAGGCGCCGGCGAGCTGGCGCGCATCGGGGTTGCGGCCGGCTGTGAATTCGACAAGAACTCGGCCGCACCGGTGCGGCTGCACACGATCAAACTCAATCAGAAGAGGTAGCCATGTTGACCCCCAAGCTCACTACGTTCGCAACCCCCCAAGGGGGCGCAGGCCCCTTTGGGGCGGCCCGGCAGGAGGCCTGACATGGCCGCGATCGAAGTCAAGGTTCCTGACATCGGCGATTTCGCAGAAGTCGCCGTGATCGAGCTGCTCGTCAAGCCGGGCGACACCGTGGCCGCCGAGCAATCGCTGATCACGGTGGAGAGCGACAAGGCGTCGATGGAGATTCCGTCGTCGCATGCGGGTGTCGTCAAGGAGTTGAAGGTCAAGATCGGCGACAAGGTGGCGATGGGGTCGGTGGTGTTGATGCTGGAGGCATCTTCCTCCCTCCCCCTTGACGGGGGAGGGTTGGGGAAGGGGACTGCTGCTGTGGCGACCGCCCCCGTACCCCCACCCCAACCCTCCCCCGTCAAGGAGGAGGGAGC
>JANMHY010000560.1:0-2195 GCA_031375525.1 Burkholderiales bacterium | reverse complement strand
GCAGTACGGCGCGCTGTCGGCCGACGATGTGAGCTGGACCGCCGGCGCGCCACCCGCGCCCGGCCGCTATGCGGCCAAGACACGCTACCGCCAGGCCGACGCGGCGTGCTCGCTGACGCTGCATGACGGCGGCGTCGCGTTGGCCTTCGACGAAGCGCAGTGGGCGGTGACGCCGGGGCAGAGCCCGGTGCTCTACGACGGCGAGGTCTGCCTCGGCGGCGGCGTGATCGCGTCGGCGCGGCTCGCCGCGCCCGCCGCGCCCGAAAAGGCCGCCGCATGACGACCGATGCCTACGGCCAGCATGGCCTGGCGATCGAGCAGCGCTATGACGATGACAGCGGCGCGCCGTTCATGCTCGGCACGAGCCGCTCGCTGCTGCTCGTCGCGCGCAAACGCTGACGCCCGCGCTCAACGCAGCACGGTGTTGATAACGTGGATGACGCCGTTGCTGGCGAAGAAGTCAACGTCCGTCACGGTGGCCTGAACGGCGCCGTAACTCAGCGTGGCCAGCACAGAACCGGAGCCTTTGCGCAGCGTCACCTGCTGGTTGCTGTTCAACGTCGTCAGCCGGACCCCCGCCGGATCGAAGGCATTCGAGCCGATCTCACCGGCCACGATGTGCGTTCGCACCACGTTGTCCGCCAGCGAGCCGTTCATGAAAGCGTTGTCCGGAACGAACACCGTGTACGAGGCGGTCCCGTTGAGCGTGGCGAAAGTCGATCCCTGCACCGACGCACTGAACTCGGAGAACGAGTCGGTGCTGGCTCGCAGAATCTGCGCCACCGTCAGCACGCCTCTGGGCACCAACACGTCACTGACGACATGCAGCACGCCGTTGCTGGCCGCGATGTCGGGCTCCGGAATAGTGATCGACGTGCGGCCGATGCCGTCCCAGATGTTGAGCGGGCCGTTGTCGGTCTTGAAGATCAGCACTGCGGTGTTGCCGCGGTAGCTGTAAAGCGTTTCCGGCGTCTGGCCGTTGCCGGCGAAGGACCGCAGCGCCGCCGCTGAAAGAAACTGCGGCACGACATGAAAGCCGATGAACTCGGCCAGCTTGCTGTCCGATAGGGCGCCGGTGCGTGAGGTTAGCGTGTTGAAGGCGTCGTTGGTCGGCGCAAACAGCGTCTGGCTGGCGCCGGCTTGGTCCAACTGACCTGCCAAACCGGCGGTCTGCAGCGCCGTCAGCAGGATGCTGAAGCGGCCCTGCTGCAGCAACTGCAACAGCGTCTGCGAGCCCGATGGGCTGCCGCTGCCACCACCCCCACCCCCTCCGCAAGCCTTGAGCAGCGCGCCCGCAGCGGCGGCGCCGGCGGCTTTGAGGAACAGTCGTTTCACGTCAGTGTTTTCCTTTTCTGGCCCCGGCGCTCAAGGCGTCGCCGCCGGCAACACCGGCAACAGCACCTTGTCGATGATGTGCACGACGCCGTTGCTGGCAATGATGTCGACGCCGGTGATGCGCGCGTCGGTGGCGGTGGTGTCGACGATCGTCGGCGGGCTGCCGGCGTTGATCGTGATCGTCTGCCCGGCCAGCAGCGTCGCCAGCGGCGTGCCGAAGGTGATCTGCGACGAGAGCACGCGTGTGCCGAGCACGTGGTAACGCAGCGCGGCCTCGATCTGGTTGGGCGCCAGCGGCTGCAGCACCGTGGCCGCGGCGGTGAAGGCGGCGTTGACCGGCGCGAACAGCGTGTACGACGCGCTGGGGTCGTTGAGCGCCGTCGTCAGCGCCGGGTTGACGTTGTTGACCAGGAACTGGAAACGCTCCGGATTGCTCTGCACCGTTTGCAGCACGGTCAACAGGCCCGGCGGCAGCAGCACGCGATCGATGACGTGGAAGACGCCGTTGTCGTTGGGCACGTCGGTCAGGCCGATGATGCCGATGCGGCCGATCGAGTCGGTGACGCGGATGCCGCTGCTCGTGTCCAGCGCCAGCGCCAGCGTGTTGCCGCTCTGCACGAGCGAGGTGTTCTGGCTGGCGCCGCCGGCCAGCAGCTGCGGCCCGGTGAAAGTGCCCGGCAGCACGTGATACAGCAGGATGCTTTCCAGCGTCGAGGCCGGCAGCCCATCGACCATCGCGGCGATCGAGCGGAAGCCGAGCTGATTGGACAGCAAGCCGAAGGCGTCGTTGGTTGGCGCGAGCAGCGTCAGGTTGCTGTTTGCGGCGCTGAGCTCGTCGGCCAGGCCCGCCTTGGTTGCGG
>JANMHY010000434.1:0-3675 GCA_031375525.1 Burkholderiales bacterium | reverse complement strand
GCACCGCTACTTCACCTGGGCGATCACCGAAACGCCGCTGGGCAAATGGCGCCGCGAGTACGTGATCGACCCGCTGATCTACCGCAAGAAGGTCGTGCACTGGCGCAACTACGAAGCCAGCTATGACGTCGCCGAGTTGGAGCCGGCGACGCGCGAGCACGCCACCTATGTGCTGCAGGAGTACTTCTGCCCGGCCGAGCGCTTCGAGGAGTTCGTGCCGAAGATGGCCGAGATCCTGCAGCGCCACCGCGTCAACATGGTCAACATCTCGGTGCGCCATGCGCATGCCGACCCGGGCACGCTGCTGGCGTGGGCGCGCGGCGAGACCTTCGCGTTCGTGCTGTACTACAAGCAGCGCACGCGCGACAACGCGAAGAACCGCGTCGCCGTGTGGACGCGTGAGCTGATCGACGCTGCCATCTCCGTCGGCGGCGCCTACTACCTGCCCTACCAGCCGCATGGCACGCCCGAGCAGTTCCATGCCGCGTATCCGCGCTCGCGCGAGCTGTTTGCGTTGAAGGCCAAGGTCGATCCGCAGTTCCGCCTGCGCAACGTGCTCTGGGACAAGTACTACGCGCCGACGGTGGTGACCGAGCCCGCGCCGCCGCCGGCGCCGCACAGCGACTTCCACGCCGTGTTCCAGGACGTCGAGCTGCACGACGGCTTCTACCGTTTTCTGCAAACCGTCTATCGCCTCTACCCGGAAGACCGCTTCCACACGCTGATCAAGGACGCGTGCGAGCGCTTCACCAGCGAAGAAGACATCTACCGCCATCTGCAGCGCGAGCTGCCGCAGATGAAGCCGTTCATGGCCGACCTGCGACTGGCGCTGCCGGCGCTGGCCAAACAAAAGGCCGAGATGCTGCGCCAGACGCTGCAACTGTTGGGCAACCGCAAGCGCATCGACGGCTACCTCGAGATCGGCACCACCGGCCGCTACGCCAGCGTGCTGCGCAAGAAGATCAAGATCGCCGGCCGCCTGGTGCTGGCCAACAGCAAGAAGGCGACGATGTCGCCGGTGGACATCGTCGAGCGCGGCCGGCTGCGCCGCTTGGGCGAGTTCGTCGATATCGGCGACCACGATCCGTTGCCGGCGTCGCTGGCCGACGCGAGCTTCGACGTCGTCAGTTGCTACATCGGCCTGCACCATTGCGCGCCCGATCGCATCGACGCCTTCGTGCAGTCGATCGCGCGCGTGCTGCGTCCCGGCGGTGTCTTCATCCTGCGCGACCACGACGTGCGCGACGAACGCATGCGCGCGCTGGTCGCGTTGGCACACACCGTGTTCAACGCCGGTCTCGGCGAGACGTGGGAGACCAACGCCGCCGAACGCCGGCACTTCGCGCCGATCGCGCATTGGTGCGAGTTGCTCGCCCGCGTAGGCCTGCGCGACAGCGGCGCGCGACTGGCGCAGCAGCACGATCCTTCCGACAATCTGCTGATGTCTTTCGTCAAGGACGCCGTGTGAAACGCGGGTTGGCTGCGCTGCTGCTGACCTGCGCGGCGCTGTCTGCTGGCGCGGCGCCGATCGTCGCACCGTCCGAACACCGCCGCGGCGAGGACCAGACCTTTCTCACCTTCCCCGAGTGGTACCTGGTGCACAGCCCGGCCGAGCTGGCGACGTACCTGTCGGCCGATCGCGCACCGAGCGAGTTTCCGTGGGGCGGCCAGATCGGCCAGTTCTGGCAGGGCTACCGCGCCGTCACCCACGAGACGCGCGACTACCCGTTCAACGGCGGCTACCACGCCATGATCTCGGTGATCGGCAGCAGCACGACGGTCGAATACGGCCTGCGCGCCGCCTACGAGTCCACCGTCGGCCGGCTCGCCGAAGCCACCAGCGACGGCATACCGACCGCCGAGGAACAGCTCGGCGCGCGCGTCGCACAGGCCTATGTGGACTTCATCCGCATCGACCCGTGGTACCTGTTCGACTTCATCGCCCCGCTGCGCGCGCTGTGGCTCGAAACGCCTGCCGTCGGCGACAACCTGCTGCGCAAATGGGAGCGCCGTTTCGCGCTTTCCACCGAGTATCTCGTCAAGGCCGGCTATGCGTGGCTGATCAAGCTCGGCACGCAGTCGGTGTACGAGGCCGCCAAGCCGGTGACCGCGGTCGTGCTCGACCGCAGGCCGGCCGCCATGCCGGCCAACCTGTCCGAGTTGAAACGTCTCGACAGCGGCAGCGATGCCGTGCTGATGACAGTGCCACGCTACCGCGCTTTCATGGCCTACGCGCAAGCGCTCGCCGCACAGGGCATCACGCTGCGCGAGATCGCCGGCAACCGCGGTGTCATCGTCGCCAGCGTGATCGAGCGCTCCGACAGCGCGCCGCCGGCGGCGCCCCTGCGCGGCCTCTTCGTGCAGCCGATCCTGACGCAGCGCGGCTGGGAGCGGCGTGTGATCGCACTGCCGGTGGCGGAGTTGTCGGCGCAACTGCGCCGCTGGCGCGCGGCGGACGTGCAGGTCGAGCACCTGTACGACTACTGATGGCTTGGCGCGCGCTGGCCGCGCTGTTGACGATCGTCATCCTCTGGGTGCTCGGCAACGGCGTGCACATGCTGTGGCGTGAAGACCAGGCGCACGACCGTCCCGCGCCGGGCCGCGGACGCTGGGTCACCGCCAACGACGTGCAACTCCACATCACCGAGCAGGGCCCCGTCGATGGGCCGCGGCTGGTGCTCGTCGCCGGCACCGGCGCCTGGGGCGGCACGTGGACGAGCAATGCCCTACCGGTGCAGGCCGCAGGCTGGCGCGTCGTCACGATCGACCTGCCGCCGTTCGGTTTCAGCTCACGCCCGGCCGACCGCAACTACTCGCGGCATGCGCAGGCGCAGCGCCTGCTCGCCGCGATCCGATCGCTCGGCGGCGCGCCCGTGGTCTTGCTCGGCCACTCCTATGGCGGCGGCCCGGCGGCCGAAGCCGCGATGCTCGAGCCGACGCTGATCCACCACCTGATCCTGGTCGATGCCGCGATCGGCCTGCGCAGCACGAGCGACGCCGCCTGTGCCGCCGACAGCGGAGCCCTGACGCTGCTGGCCTGGCGACCGTTGCGTTCGCTCGTCGTCGCCAACACCGCGACCCAGCCGCTGTTCACACAAAGCCTGCTCAGGCAATTCGTCGCCCGCAAAGAGGCGGTCACGCCGCAGCGCGCGGCCCTGTACGCCGTGCCGAACCATGTCCGCGGCACGTCGGCTGCGATCGGCGACTGGGCCTACCAGTTCGCCACCTCATGCGAGTGGGCACGCAGCCAGTCGGCGCCGGGCTTTGCCGCGCTGCGCATGCCGTTGACGCTGCTGTGGGGCGAGCTCGACACCATCACGCCGCCGGCACAAGCGCGCGCCATCGCCGCTGCCGCGCCCGGCTCGCGCCTGGTGATGCTGCCCGCGGTCGGCCACATTCCGCAGATCGAAGACCCGGCGCTCTTCAACCGCGAGTTGGGCACGGTGTTGGCCGGTTTACGCTGAGACATGCACATGCCCTCTCGCGCCGCGCTGGCGCGCATCACGCCCTTCGCCATCTTCATGGCGCTGCTGATCGCGCGCAGCCAAGCCCCGGCCGACGGCGCCTGGGGGTTCGAGCCGCAGTGGCTCTACGGACTGTCGGTCGTCATCGCCGGCGCCGTGATCGCCGTCTGCTGGCGTGAGTACGGCGAGCTGGCGCGGCAAACTTTGCCCG
>JANMHY010000526.1:0-3697 GCA_031375525.1 Burkholderiales bacterium | reverse complement strand
CACGAGCGCGTCCTGCTCACCCCACAACACCAAGGCCGGCATCGTCAATGCGCCGAGCCTGGAAGTAGCCTCCCGCCGCACGCCGAGCGCCCGTGCCTGCGCGGCGCCAGCCGGGCCACCGACGCGCTGGGCCATCGCCTTGAACACTGCGGCCTGAGCGACGGCGTCCTTATGGACG
This sequence comes from Burkholderiales bacterium, assembly GCA_031375525.1. Classification (GTDB taxonomy): domain Bacteria; phylum Pseudomonadota; class Gammaproteobacteria; order Burkholderiales; family Burkholderiaceae_C; genus CADEEN01. Next base: position 3,519 of record JANMHY010000526.1, on the reverse strand, counting down.
ACGAGCCCTGCCAGCATGTTGACCACGGCATCGGGCGTGGCCTCCAGGCCGCCTGCCAGGTCCGGCCCGCCAGCCTGCGGCGCAGCCGGGTTGCAGCCCATGAGCCAGAGCGCCGTCACGCGCTCCGATGCGGCCAACGCCACTTCCATGGCCAGGTTGCCGCCGTAGGACGTGCCGACCAGCGCGAAGCGCGCGGGCGCGCGCTTCAGGATGTCGGCGACGCTGTCTTCCAGTCGCGGCTGCGGCGACAGCAGCACGTGCGGCACGATGGCCTCGCCCAACGCGGCGATCACATCGCGGTACAGCTGCTCGTCGCAAAGCAGGGCGGGGATGAAGACGACCGGGGTGGCCGCGACTGGCGTGCTCATGAATGTTTCCTCTTCGGTAGGGGTGGACTCGGAATCAAGAGATCGGCCTGCCTCAGTAAAGCCCTCAGCTGCGCTGGCGGCACGCCGGTCTTGCGCAGCGTCGTGACGCCCATGACCAGCGCCAGCAAGGCGCCGGCACGCTCAGACGCTTCCCTCTCGGTACAACCCAGACGGCGCAGCGTCGCCTTCATCAAGGCACCGACGCGTGCGGTGTGCGCTTGCGCAAATGCCACCAGCTCGGCGTCGCCAGGCGCGAGTTCGGCGACGGCGTTGACGAACAGGCAGCCGCGGGTGCCGCCATCGACATCCGCGATCACGGCGAGCATGGCGCGAACCGCTTCGCGGGGGTCTCCGCAGGACGCGACCCGCGCCGTCAGTGCCGCGTATCGCTCATCGGCGTAGACGCGCACCGCAGCCATCAGCAGCGCGTGCTTTGACCCGAAGCACGCATAAAAGCTCGACCGGCTGAGCCCCATCGCGTCGCTGAGGGCGTCCAGCGAGGTGGCCTCGAAGCCGTATTGCCAGAACACGTCCACCGCGATACGCAGCGCCGCTTCGGCATCGAAGCCGCGGGGACGGCCAAGGGGCGCTTTCACGACGGCAGACGTTTTCGACATGCGCTACATTCTGGACCAATTCGTTTAGAACTCGGAGTCGCCGACCTCCACCCACGCTCAATTCGGTTGGCTGAAACCCTCGGCCGCCGTTCCAACCGTCTCGACAGGACCCCCAATGACAAGCTCAGCCCGCTTCGAACTGTTCTCGTTCTGGCGCACCTCTGCGACTTATCGCGTGCGCGTTGCCTTCAACCTGAAGGGCGTGACGCCGCAGGAGCACAACATCAACCTCGATGCCGGCGAGCAGCGCGGCGAGGCCTTCCTGAAGATCAACCCGATGGGTGCGATCCCGGCGCTCGTGGACCACGGTCCCGGCCAGTCGCAAACGCCGCTGACGCAGTCGCTGGCGATCCTGGAATTCATCGACGAGAGCTTCCCGACGCCGGCGCTGCTGCCCACCGATGCCCACGGCCGCGCCCGCGTGCGCTCCCTGGCAGCGATGCTGGCCGCCGACACCCACCCGCTGATCACGCCCCGGGTGAAGAAGTACCTCGCCGCCACCGGCAATTTCGACGATGCGGCCTGGCGCGCCTGGCAGATCCACTGGTTCACGACGGGCCTGCAGGCGCTGGAGCAGCGCCTGGTCAGCGAACCCGGCACCGGCACCTTCTGCCATGGCGACACACCGACGATCGCCGACATCTGCCTGGCCAGCATCATCGCGGTGATGCGCGTCTTCAAGATCGAGGTGCCCGGCATCCCGACCGTGCTGCGCGTGATGGCGGCCTGCGAACAGCTCGATGCTTTCGCCGCGGCGGATCCGAGCCGACAGGCCGGCGCGCCGCAAGCCTGACGACTGTTTTGCCCACATCCCCACCCACGATCCATTCACGCCCAAGGAATCGCACCATGCCCATGCTCAAAGTAGGAACCGAAGCCCACAAGCCGGTCGAGATCCATTATGAAGATCACGGCAGCGGCAAGCCCGTGGTGCTGATCCACGGCTGGCCGCTCAGCGGCCGCTCGTGGGAAGCGCAAGTGCCCGCGCTGATCGCCGCCGGCTACCGCGTCATCACCTACGACCGCCGTGGCTTCGGACAATCCTCGCAGCCCTGGTCAGGTTACGACTACGACACCTTCGCGGCCGACCTGCACGCCCTGATGACGCAGCTCGACCTCAAGGACGCCACGCTGGTGGGCTTCTCGATGGGTGGCGGCGAGGTGGCGCGCACCATCGGCACCTTCGGCACCGAGCGCGTCGCCAAGGCGGTCTTCGCCGGGGCAGTTCCGCCGTACCTGTACAAGTCCGCAGACAACCCCGAAGGTGGCCTGGACGACGCCACGATCGATGGCTTCAAGGCGGGCGTCACCACCGACCGCATGGCCTTCCTGGACGGCTTCACCACCGGCTTCTTCAGCACCGATGGCAAGCTGATGGTCAGCGAAGCGCAACGCGAATACGCCCGCGACATCGCTGCCTTCGCATCGCCCAAGGGCACGCTGGACTGCATCCACGCGTTTTCGTACACCGACTTCCGCGCCGACCTGGCCAAGATCAAGCTGCCGACGCTGGTGATCCACGGTGACTCGGATGCGATCGTGCCGCTCGCGGTCAGCGGGGCTCGCACGCACAAGGCCATTGCCGGCAGCCAGCTGTGTGTGGTGAAAGGCGGGCCGCACGGCTTCAACCTGTCCCACGCAGCCGAGTTCAACAGGGGCCTGCTGGACTTCCTGGGGGCCTGACCATGAACACCAGCACCTTCGAGGGTTTCCAGGCCGAAGCCCTGGCCGCTGGATTCGACGAAGTGCTTGAACGCCGCTGGGCGCCAGACACCGTCATTGCCACGCACACCCACGCCTTTGGGTTCGAAGCGGTGGTGACGCAGGGCGAGATGTGGCTGCACTGCGAGGGCCACACGCGTCACCTGACCACGGGAAGCGTTTTCAAGTTGCAGCCCGACGTGCCGCACGATGAGCGCTACGGGCCCGACGGTGCCACCTACTGGGTGGCCCGGCGCAACCCACGCTGACGCCAGGCGCAGGCCGTACGCCCCGTGGGGAACATGGCAAGTCGTCCATGGCGACCGCGATGAACGACGGCCAGCGATGTCAGCGCGCCCGTCAAGGGCTGCAGTGACAATCGATCATCATTCTGAGCACGACGACGCGAAGCGTGGCCTGGAACGCGGGTTCAACTTTGCGCAAGAACACAGGAACGGCCGCTTTGCGTCGACCGATTCGGGGCGGTCAATGTCAGTAGGGGGTCGAATGTGGAGATCGAGCGTTCCCTTTCTAGCCACGCACGGCGGGCACCGTCGGAAAGCCACTTGATCGCGCCGCTCTTCAGCGGACGTTCTGAGTCGTTGACGCTGCTGAGATCGAGGGCGCGGCAGGCCCGAACGACCGGTTCCATGTTGGCATCGGTGCCTGCGTATCGCGCCGACCGGGCGGCGATGAGCCAAAAGGGAACGGTCTACGTGAGCTCTCGGCCACAGGACTAAACCGCTCGCGCGGTAGTCGCTCCGGCGACGATGCGGTTGTTCGTTGCGCTGCAGGTTCTGCGAAGTTGGTGACCGAGGCAATCCGCCTCGTTC
>JANMHY010000503.1:0-3648 GCA_031375525.1 Burkholderiales bacterium | reverse complement strand
TTGCCGGTGGCGGAGACGAAGATGTCGGCCTTGTCGGCGGCATACTCCATCGTCACGACCTTGTAGCCTTCCATCGCCGCCTGCAGCGCGTTGATCGGGTCGATCTCGGTCACCCAGACTTGCGCACTCAGAGCGCGCAGCGCCTGCGCCGAGCCTTTGCCGACGTCGCCATAACCGGCAACGACCGCGACCTTGCCGGCGATCATGACGTCCGTCGCGCGCTTGATGGAGTCCACCAGCGATTCGCGGCAGCCATACAGGTTGTCGAACTTGCTCTTCGTCACCGAGTCGTTGACGTTGATGGCGCGGAACATCAGCGCTCCCTTGGCGCTCATCTCGTTCAAGCGCAGCACGCCAGTCGTCGTTTCTTCGGTTACGCCGATGATCTCGGCGCTCTTGCGCGAGTACCAGGTGCCGTCCACCGCGAGCTTGGCGCGGATCGCGGCGTACAGGCAGGTCTCTTCTTCGCTCGTCGGCTTGTCGAGCAGCGACAGATCCTTTTCAGCGCGCTTGCCCAGATGCATCAGCAGCGTTGCATCGCCGCCGTCGTCGAGGATCATGTTCGGGCCTTCGCCCTTGGCGCCCTTCGAGGCGAACTCGAAGATGCGGTGCGTGTAGTCCCAGTAGTCGGTCAGTGTTTCGCCCTTGTAGGCGAAGACCGGCGTGCCGTTGACGGCCAGCGCGGCGGCGGCGTGGTCCTGCGTCGAGAAAATGTTGCACGAGGCCCAGCGCACTTGCGCGCCGAGCGCTTGCAGCGTCTCGACGAGCACGGCGGTCTGGATCGTCATGTGCAGGCTGCCGGTGATGCGCGCGCCTTGCAACGGCTGCTGCGCGGCGTACTCGGCGCGGATCGCCATCAGGCCGGGCATCTCGGTCTCGGCGATCTTGATTTCCTTGCGGCCCCAGTCGGCGAGCGACAGGTCGGCAACATGGTGGTCTTGGGTGCTGGGTTTCAGAACGGCATTCATCTCGGGCTCCAAACGGTGAGGAACCTGCGCGAAGGCAAACGATGGAAGAGGAACTCGGTTCTCACCCACGATGCCGGTCGTGCAGGTGAGCGCGGTTGCAAGGAGGACCTTCCGAGCCTGGCCTCTGACGGAGGTTGCAACGCTCCTCGGAAAGTGCGGCGATTGTAGCCAAGACCGGCCCGCATGCCATGCCAAACTCGGCACAAGATGTCTTTGTCGCCGCCGCTGCCCTGGAGCCACGCACCGCGCGCCGCGCTGGCTGGTGTACAAGGCCTGTTCACCGACATCGACGACACGTTGACGAAGCACGGCGCGATCGAGCCCGCCGCGCTGGCGGCGCTGCACGCTTTGCACGCGGCCGCTGTGCCGGTGGTGGCGATCACCGGCCGCCCGCTCGGCTGGAGCGAGCCGTTTGCGCGCGCGTGGCCGGTGGCGGCGATCGTGCCGGAGAACGGCGCGGTGGCATTGATCCGCGACGGCGAGCAGGTGCATACCGAGTATGCGCAAGACGAAGCCACGCGCACGCGCAACGCCACGCGCTTGCGCGAGGTCGCGGCGCGCGTGCTGCGCGAGGTGCCCGGTGCGACGCTGGCGCGCGACAGCGCCGGCCGCGTCACCGACATCGCCGTCGATCACAGCGAGTTCGCGCAACTCGACGACACGGCGATTGACCGCGTCGTGGCGCTGATGCGCGAGCAGGGCATGACGGCCACCGTCAGCTCGATCCACATCAACGGCTGGTTCGGCGAGCACGACAAGCTCTCCGGCGCGCGCTGGATGGCACAGCGCCTTTTCGGCCGCGAACTCGACGCCGAGCGCTGGGTCTATGTCGGCGACTCGACCAACGACCAGACCATGTTCGCGCACTTTCCCCTCTCGGTCGGCGTGGCCAACCTGCGCGACTTCACAACGCAGTTGCGCACGTGGCCGGCGTTCATCACCGACGGCGAACGCGGCCGAGGTTTTGCGGAAGTCGCCGCGCGTGTCCTCTCGAGCAAGACATGACAACACGCCTGCTCCTGCTCAGCGTCTCCGCCGGTGCCGGCCATGTGCGCGCGGCGCAGGCCATCGAAGCCGCGGCGTTGGCGCGCGGCGGCATCGAGGTCACGCACCTCGACGTGCTGACGCTGGTGCCGTCGTGGTTTCGCAAGGCTTACGGCGAGTGGTACCTCGACCTGGTGGAGCGCCACCCGAACCTGTGGGCGCACCTCTACCAGAAGAGCGACCGCACGCCGGCCGAGGCGTGGGAGCACAAGCTGCGGCGCGCGGTCGAGCGCGTCAGCACGCGCGAACTCGGCGCGGCGTTGCGGCAGGCGCAGCCCGACGCGGTGATCTGCACGCACTTCCTGCCCGCCGAGCTGCTGTCGCGGGCGACGCTGCGCGGCAAGGCGCTGCCTCCCCTGTGGGTGCAGGTGACGGACTTCGATCTGCACCGCCTGTGGGTGCAGCCCGGTGTCGTCGGCTACTGCGTGGCCAGCGACGAGATTGCATTCCGCCTGCGCGAGGCCTTGCCGGAGGTGCGCATCGAGGTCAGCGGCATCCCGGTCATGCCGGCCTTTGCCGCGCCCGCGTCGCGTGCCGACTGCGCGCGTGAGCTCGGCCTGCAACCCGACCGTATGACGGCGATGGTGATGACCGGCGGTGCCGGTCTGGCCAGTGCCGGCGCGATGGTCGAGCGGCTGCTGCGCCTGCCCGGTGAATTGCAGGTGGTCGCGATCGCCGGCCGCAACGCGCCCCTGCTCGCGCGCTACGAGGCCTTGGCCCGGCAACACCCGGGCCGCATGGTCGCGCTCGGCTTCACGAAGACGATCGAGCGTGTGATGTCGGCCAGCGACCTGTGCATCACCAAGCCGGGCGGCCTGTCCACGTCGGAATGCCTGGCAATCGGCTTGCCGATGCTGCTCATCTCGCCGATCCCCGGCCAGGAGGAGCGCAACGCGCAATACCTGCTCGAACAGGGCGCTGCGTGGCTGGCGATGGATGAACTCGCGCTGGCGTGGCGCGTGCAGCAACTGCTGGCCGCGCCCGAGATCCTTTTGCGCCTGCGCGAGCGCGCACGCTCGCTCGGTCGGCCGCACGCAGCCGAGCGAGTGCTCGACGCGGTGTTCGGCCGATGATCTCGCGGCGCCTCTTCCAGAGCGGCCTGCTCGCGCCGGCGCTGGCCCATGCACGCCCGCTGCGCGCCGGCGACGAGGCCACTGTGTGGCCAACGCTCGTGCACCGCGCGCCGGACGGCACGCTGCAAGCGCGGATCGAGGCCTGGGTCTTCGAGCGCGAACGCAACACGACGCGCACACGCCTGCTCGCGCGCGCGCTCGGCCTGGACCTCGACGAGATCGGCGCCGCCGACCAGCAGCGCTTCAAGCAGCGCGCGGCGCTGTTCGGCGCCGACGCCAAGGACGGCCGCGAGCTCTCGGTGCAGCTGCCGGGCCGCGCCGCGGTGGCGCTGCCGGCCAGCGACGAGCAAGGTCGCGTCCGCGCCGTCGTGCCGCTGCCCGGCGAGCCCCGCGCCGGCGAGTGGATCCCCTGGACGTTGGTCTCCGGCGCGCGCCGCTTCGCCGGCCGCTCGCAGTGGATCGGCGACGAAGGCCTTTCCGTCGTCTGCGACATCGACGACACGATCAAGCACACGCAGGTGCGGCAGCGGCGCCAGATGCTGCTCAACACCTTCGCCCGCGAG
>JANMHY010000486.1:0-7661 GCA_031375525.1 Burkholderiales bacterium | reverse complement strand
ATCTCGATGCACGGTTGGGGCACGAAGCGCGGGCGAGTCCAGTTCAGTGTTGCGGCGCGTTCAGCGAGAGCCGCCAATGCATCGAGCGAGGCCAGCGCGCGCGCCAACGCGCCGAGCGCCGACAGATGCGCTTGCAGTCCGTCGAGCAACGCTTCCCACAACTGCTTCTCGCGCCCCAGCGCGCGCTCCTCGGCGGCCAGCGCCTTGTCCTCGAAGGCTTTCAACTCCGGCGTGATGTAGCGCTCGGCGTTCTTCATCGTCTGCCGGCGCTGGTAGTCAGCCGGCACCTTGCCGACATGCGAGGCCGTGACCTCGATGTAGAAGCCGTGCACCTTGTTGAATTGCACGCGCAGGTTCGGGATGTTGCTGCGCTCGCGCTCGCGCGCTTCGAGCTGCACCAGGAACGCGTCGGCGTTGCGCGTGATGCCGCGCAGCTCGTCGAGCTCGGCGTCGTGCCCTTCGGCGATCACGCCGCCGTCGCGCAGCAGCACCGCCGGCTCTTCGGCGACGGCTCGCAGCGCATCGGCGAGCGCGGCCTCGGGTTGCAGGGCCGCTGCGGCCTCACCGAGCAGCGTCGTATTGGTCGGCACGGCCGCTTGCAGCGCCGGCAAGCGCGCCAGGGTTTCGCGCAGGCCGGACAACTCGCGCGGCCGCACTTGCCGGAGTGCAATGCGCGCGGCGATGCGCTCGACGTCGGCCACGCCACGCAGGGCCTCGCGCAGCGGCGCAAAACCGTGCGCGATCAAGCGCTCGATCGCATCGTGGCGGGCCATCGCTTGCGCGCGATCGCGCCTCGGGTGCGCGAGCCAGCGCCGCAGCGCGCGGCTGCCCATGCCGGTGGCGCAGGTGTCGAGCAGCCACAGCAGCGTCGGCTCGGTGTCGCCGCGCAGCGTCTGTGTCAGTTCCAGATTGCGCTGCGTGGCCGGCGGCACGTCGATCAGCTCGCCGCTCTTCGGCACTTCGAGCGACTGCACATGCGCCAGGGCGTGGCTTTGCGTGTGCTCGGCAAAGGCCAGCAGCGCGGCGGCGGCGGCATGGGCCAGCGACAAGTCCTGCGCGTTGAAGCCGGCCAGGCTCGCCACCTTGAACTGCGCGGCGAGCTTGCGTGCGCCGAGTGCGGCGTCGAACTGCCAGGCCGGGCGTTGCGTCAGCGCGGCGCCGCTCGCATGCACCGACGCCGGCATCGCATCGCGATCCGCGCAGAGCACTTCGGCTGCATCCAGGCGCGCCAGCCACGCCGGCAGTTCGCGCTCTGAACATTCAGTGATGCCGAGTCGGCCGCTGGCCAAACCGAGCCAGGCCAGGCCAAAGCCCGCGCTGCGATCCTTGGTGATCGACAGCAGCAGCGCATCGCGCCGTTCAGCCAGCAATTCGCCGTCGGTCAACGTGCCCGGCGTGACCACACGCACGACTTTGCGCTCCACCGGGCCTTTTGAGGTGGCCACATCGCCGACCTGTTCGGCCACTGCGACGGCTTCACCGAGCTTGATCAGCCGCGCCAGATAACTCTCGACCGAATGCACTGGCACGCCGGCCATCACCACCGGCTCGCCGGCGCTCTGGCCGCGCGTCGTCAGCGTGATGTCGAGCAGGCGATTGGCTTTGCGCGCGTCGTCGAAGAAGACTTCGTAGAAATCACCCATCCGAAAAAACAGCAGCGTGTCCGGATGCTCAGCCTTCAGGCGCAGGTACTGCGCCATCACCGGCGTGTGGCCAGCAAGGTCGATCGTATTGCTTTGTGCCGTTGTTCTACCTGAGATCACACACTGCCTCTGAAATTCGCATTGTTGCCGCGGGTCAACTCGCGGCGAGCGTATCCGAAATTGGGTTATCCCGTATCGGGTTCTAGAGTCGCCAAATGATCGGGTTGAGCAGCTATCAGAGATTCCTTAGAGCGCTGGCAATGGCTCGCAAGACGGCCGGGCTGACGCAGGCACAAGTAGCCCAGAAGCTCAAGCGCCCACAGTCTTTCGTCAGCAAGTATGAACAGGGAGAGCGACGGCTAGATGTAGTTGAGTTCGTGGCCGTTTGCCGCGCCCTCGACATCGATGCACATGAGATTCTGGATCTGATCATGGGGCGGCAATGACATCGAGCGAAGGCGAAGAGTCGAGGTTTGGTGGTGAGTCGCTCTCCGCGAAGCTGCCGATCCTGCAACGCTGGAGTCTGTCGGAGGGAGAATTCACCGAGATCGTGGACGGCAATCCGTCGCTGCGCGGCTTGGCGCTCGGCTACGTCGCTGAGTGGAAGTTTCACAAGCTCTTCCTGGACCACGCCGAAATTTCAGAAATCCGCAAGGACGACGATCACGATCGCAAGCGCAAGGGTGATCGCACATTCCAGTACAAGGGCAAAGAGTTCATTGTCGAAGTCAAGTCGTTGCAAACCAATCTGATCGAGAGGCGCGAGTCATCGTGGTTTGGCAAGAGCCAGGTTGACGCAAGCGACAGCCGGACCGTCAAGTTCGACAACGGGACAACGTTGAAGACGACGTGCCTGTTGAGAGGTCAGTTCGACTTGCTCGCAGTCAATTGCTTCGCTTTCGAGAACAAGTGGTGTTTCGTATTCGCAAAGAACACCGACTTACCGCAGAACACTTTCAAGAAGTACACGGAGTACCAGCGAGCAGCTCTGCTTCCGACTCTGATCCCTGTGACATGGCCGCCTCAGCCACCCTTTACGACAGACCCTTTTTCTCTCCTCGATGAACTTTTGCGCGAGCGTGAAGGGAGCTTTTCCACAGGCAAAGCGTGATCGGCGGCTCTTGAAGCCGATGGCGCAGAGGGCGTACGCATCTGCGAGGCCTTCTTCCCTGTTGGAGCTTTGACAAACACAAGAAAGTAGCTGTGATTCTTGCGGGCGTGGACCTGCTTTAGCAATCGCGCCACGACCGCCTTGTTCTGACGAACGACGACGAACATGTCCTTGCAATAAAAACCAAGCGTCTCATAGTGGTTGATGATCTCGACGTGAGTCAGCCACTGGCGATTCGCGCTCACCTCGTCCTGACACTTGACGATCGCTATGCCCTTGGGTTTAAGCGTTCGGGCGGCTTCTTTGCCAGCTTTGAAGTAAAGGTCTGAGACGGCAGCATGCCACTTCGGCCCGCCATCGCTGGTTTCATTGCCATTGCTGTAGTAGCCGCGAAATGCGGAGTGACTGCCGCCCCCCGCCTTGTGAGCGACGTTGCTTCGCAGGAGACCTTCCATGTACGGTGGGTCGAGAACGAGGGCGTCAAGGCTTTCTGATTCATACGGCAGCGCGCGGCAGTCGATGCCGTCGGCAATGTCGCTCGCAAGCAGTGTGTAGCGAGTCAGATCGACATTTCGCCAAAAGACGCCGCTGCCATAAGTCACGTCGGCGATGCGGGCGCCAGGGGGTACGTGGAGATTGAGAATCTGCGGGAAGACGTCTGCGTTTCCGCTGACGAACGCGGACATGACAACGTCGGACGTTGCGATACCGCCCTGTACGCGCCGGCCCTTCTCGGGGACGAGTTCCTGATCGACAACCAGCGCAAGTTTGGTCTGTTCATACATGGTCGTGAGCCTCGTTAAGACAGTGTAGTTCGGCCACTGGCGTTTTGTACAGGTCAATCTCCCCCTACCCCACTCCTGGCCTTTTTGATTCGCATCGTGGGGCGTTTGGCTGGCGTGCTTCGGGTCGCGCCGTCGGCCAATGCCGATGCCAGCGCTTCTGCCGGTGTCGGCGCAGCCGGCGCTTCCGGCGCACCGGGCTTGATCGCTTTCGAATACGGCGCCAGCAACTGCACCAGTTGTCCGTACACCTTGGGCGTGCCCGCGACCGCTTCGCGCTGGTAGAGGAAGTCGGCGTCGCCGGTGAAGTTGCCGATCTGGCCGCCGGCCTCGGTGATCATCAGCGAGCCGGCGGCCACGTCCCAGGGGTGCAGGCCGGTTTCGAAAAAGCCGTCGTACCAGCCGGCCGCCACGTAGCAGAGGTCGAGTGCCGCCGCGCCCGGTCGGCGCACGCCGGCGCAGTGCTGCATCACCTGCTCGAACATCTCGACGTAGCGTTTGAAGTTGTCGCCCTTGCGGAACGGGAAGCCGGTGCCGATCAGCGACTCGGCCAGACGGATGCGCTTCGAGACACGCAGCCGGCGATCGTTCAAGAAAGCGCCGCGGCCCTTGCTGGCGAAGAAGAGGTCGTTGCGCGTCGGGTCGTAAACAACGGCCTGTTCGATCCTGCCGCGGAACGACAGCGCGATCGAGACTGCATAGACCGGAAAGCCGTGGATGAAGTTGGTCGTGCCGTCGAGCGGGTCGATGATCCACAGGTAGTCGCTGTGCTTGGCGCCATGCGTGCGGCCCGACTCTTCGGCCAGGATGGCGTGGCCGGGGTAGGCGGTGAGCAGTGTTTCGATGATGGCCTGCTCAGCGGCCTGATCGACCTCGGTGACGAAGTCGTTGACGCCCTTGGTGGAGATGGTCAGGCGCTCGACGTCGAGCGCGGCCCGGTTGATGATCGATCCTGCCGCGCGCGCCGCCTTGACGGCGATGTTGAGCATGGGGTGGAGTGCTTGCGACATGGCAACCTTGAGAAGGATCGATCGGCGGGAGGAAAGAGCGGGCGGCGACAATGAAGCCACCACAGGAACCCTGATTTTACCGATGCCTCTGACCCGCTTCGTTCTCGTCGAGACCAGCCACGCCGGCAACGTCGGCGCGGCGGCGCGGGCTTTGAAGGTGATGGGCTTCGACGATCTGGTGCTGGTATCGCCGCGCTGGCCGAACGTGACCCAGAAACAGGACGCGATCGCGCTGGCCAGCGGCGCGCTCGATGTGCTCGAACACGCACGCACCGTAAGCACCATTGCCGAGGCGTTGGAGGGCGTCACTCATGTCTGCGCCACCGCGATGACGCCGCGCGATTTCGGCCCGCCGACGGTCGCGCCGCGCGTGCACTTCGAGTCGATCGCGAACGCGCCGCCCGACATCGCCTTCCTCTTCGGCAGCGAACGCTTCGGCATGTCCAACGACGACGTTTACCGCAGCCACGTCTGCCTCTCGATCCCCACCGCGCCGGGCTACGGCTCGCTCAACCTGGCGCAAGCGGTGCAACTGATCGCCTACGAATGGCGCCAGGCGCTCGGCGGCTTCGACGTGCAACCGCGCACGGCCCTGCCTACGTTGGCGGATGCGCGCGCGGTCCAGGGCCTGCTCGAGCATTGGCAGCAAACGCTGGTCGAGATCGGCTTTCTCGATCCGGCCGCGCCGAAGAAGCTGATGCCGCGCTTGAACCAGTTGGCGAATCGCGCGCAACTGACGGCCGAGGAAGTGCACATCCTGCGCGGCATCGCCAGAGCGATCACTGCCAGCAAGGATTAGCGCGGGCTCCTACACTCTGACCACTATGTTGGATCGCCTACGAGAAAACATCGCCTGCATCCGTGAGCGCGATCCGGCCGCGCGCTCCACGTGGGAGGTGCTGACCTGTTATCCGGGCCTGCATGCGATCTTCATGCACGGCTGGGCGCGTGCCTGCTGGCTGGCCGGCTTTCCGTGGCTCGGCCGTTTCACGTCGCACCTGGCGCGCTTTCTCACCGGCATCGAAATCCACCCTGGCGCGAAGATCGGCCGGCGAGTCTTCATCGACCACGGCATGGGTGTCGTCGTCGGCGAAACGGCCGAGATCGGCGACGACTGCACGATCTATCAGGGCGTGACGCTCGGCGGTACCAAGCTCGAGAAAGGCGCCAAACGGCATCCGACGCTGGGTCGCGGGGTCATCGTCGGCGCCAACGCACAGGTGCTCGGCGGCTTCACGGTCGGCGAGGGCGCGCGCGTCGGCGGCGGCGCGGTGGTCACCAAGCCCGTGCCGCCTGGCGCGACCGCGGTCGGCAACCCGGCGCGCATCATCGCCGCCGAGACCGACGCGCAGCGCGAAGAAGCCGCCGCCAAGATGGGCTTCTCGGCCTACGGCGTGACGCAGGGCGACGACCCGGTGGCGCTGGCGATGAAGGGCCTGATCGACAACGCCGGCGGCCACGAGCACCAGATCGCGCTTTTGTGGCAGGCCATCGAGAAGCTCTCGCAGCGCTCGCGCGAACTGCCGAACGAAGACTGCGTGCCCGACGACGCGCAGAAGGCCGAAGCGTTCGACGCCGAGCGGCTGAACCGGCTCGTCAAGTAGTCGTTGCCCGCTTCTCCTGCGTTGTTGATGAGGCACACTGAGTCGTGCTGAACAACCCCAGGAGACAAAACATGAAGAGCCTTTGGGCGCGCCTGTGCGCCGCGGTGATGGTGGCGGCGCTGGCTGCTGGTGGCGCGATCGCGCAACCCGTGGAGCGCGAAGGCGTCAAGTTCGAGCCGACGGCGCAGGTGGGTGGCGCCGCGCTGCAGCTCAACGGCACGGGCGTGCGCACGCGCGCGATCTTCAAGGTCTATGCGGCCGGCCTGTACGTGCCGCAGACGAGCAACAGCGCCGCGACCTTGTTGTCGCAAAAAGGCCCGCGCCGCCTGTCGCTGACGATGCTGCGCAATGTCGATGCCGATTCATTCGCCGGGCCACTCAACGAGGGCCTGCGCAACAACCACACCGAAGCACAGTTGGCAGGCTTCAAGCCGCAGATCGACGCCATGAACGCGGCGCTGAAGGCAATCGACGAAGCCAAGAAGGGCGACGTGCTGCACTTCGAGTATCTGCCCGACAGCGGCACGCGCATCACGGTCAATGGCCAGCAGAAGGGCGCGAACATTCCGGGCGAAGATTTCTTTGCCGCGATGCTTCGCATCTGGCTCGGTGACAAGCCGGCTGACGGCGATCTCAAGAAAGGCCTTGTCGGCGGTTGAGAACGACGCCAGCAAGAAAGAAAAAAGGGCGCCGTGGCGCCCTTTTTTGCTGTTGCGCGTCAGCCGCGCGGCGGTGTGCCCGGCACCGGCGCCGGCAGCGTCTGTGCCGGCTGTGTGCCCGCCGGTGCGCGCTGCACGCGTGTCTTGCCGTTGGTGGTGACGAGGATCACCGCATCGCCATTGTTGAACGTTTCGCCGGCCTTGGCCTGCACGATGGCGCGGCGCTCGCCGCTTTTCATCTGCAGCAGGATTTCGACGGCGTCTTCCTTCGTCGCACTGCGCTCGATCGCGTTGCCGATCACCGCGCCGGCCACCGCGCCGACGACGCCGATCACGGCCTGCTCGCGGCCCGACGAGCGGCTCGAACCGGCCACGCCGCCGACCACCGCGCCGGTGACGCCGCCGGCGCCGCTCTGCGTGCCATCGACGGTGACGCTGCGCACCGACAGCACAGTGGCGTCCTGCACGGTGGCCAGGCGCTGCGCGTCGCCGCGCTGAACCACGTCGGGGCTGGTGGTGGTGCAGGCGGCCATGAAGGCCAGCGCGGCGGCTGCGGTCAGGGTCTTGAACATGTTGATTCTCCGGAAGTGTCTGGCGCAACGTGATGCATTCCACCGAGGTTGACGCAAAAGCGCCTTACCGGTTCCGACGCTGGGCGTAAAGATGCTTTGCCGCGCGTGAAAACTGCCCGAAAGCTAGCCGTGCAGCCTCGAGTTGCGCGGCACGCTGGCCAGCAGGAACTCCATCTGGTCGGCCAGGATGCGACGGCCGCGCAGGATCATGTCTTCGTGCAGGCTCGGGATGTACGGCAGGTACATCAGCGTCATGCGCGCTTCTTCGGGCAGGCGGTTG
>JANMHY010000482.1:0-1938 GCA_031375525.1 Burkholderiales bacterium | reverse complement strand
GCGCAACCTGCAGGCCGACACCACGCCGCGTGCCACCCGCACCGCGGTCTACACCGTGGCCGACCCGAGCACCGTGCCGCAGGCACTGCTGCACAACTTGAAGCACAACCAGGTGCTGCACGAGCGCAACGTCATCCTGACAGTGGATTTTCTGGACCGGCCGTGGGTCGATGACACCGAGCGTGTCACCGTCGAGGATCTGGGCTCGAGCTTCTGGCGCGTGCGTGCGAGCTTCGGCTTCATGGAAGCGCCCGACGTGCCGCGTGCACTCGCGCTGGCGGCAGCGCAGGGCCTGGCGGTGCCGGTCTTCGAGACCAGCTATTTCCTCAGCCGCGAAACGGTGGTTGCCACCGCCGGCAACGGCGGCATGGCGCGCTGGCGCGAGCAGCTATTCGCGGCCATGAGCCGCGGCTCGTCAGGCATTGCCGGCTTTTTCCGCCTGCCCGACAACGCGGTGGTCGAGCTGGGGACGCGCGTGCAGATCTGAGCTGCTGCGTTCACAGCCGCTCTTCGTCGCCCGTGAGGTCGAAGCGTGCACGGATGACACCGGGTCCGTTCGGTGAGGCGACGAGCCGCCCACCGAGCGCGACGGTGATCGCAAACATCGCCGCATTGCCCGGCAGCACGTCGCCGACCAGGCGCGTGATGCCGTGGCGCGCGGCATGGCGCGCCAGGTGCGTTATCAGCGCGCGGCCGAGGCCGGCGCCTTGCCAGGCGTCGGCCACCGCGATCGCGAACTCGGCTTCGCCCGGCCCCAGCTCGGCGGTCGGGCCGCGCACGTAGCGCGCATCGGCGACGATGGTGGCTTCGTCGTCATCGCCGATCGCTTCGGCGACGATGGCCACATGGGCATCGTGATCGACTTCGGTCATCGCGCGCAGCAGCGCCGGCGGCAGCTCGCGCAGGCCGACGTGAAAGCGCCGTTGCCGCGAGCCAGCGGACAGCGCGCCCACGAAGTCCTGTTCGGCCGCGGCATCGAAGGCCAGCACCGGCCGCACGACGAGCTCGCGGCCGTCGGCCAGGCGCAGGCGGTCGATCAGCACGCTCGGAAAGCGCCACGGCAGCGCGGTGCTCGGACGACCCGGCAGCGTTGCGGCGGTGCTCATAGGTGCGCTCATGGGTGCGCTCCCACCGCAGCGTGCAACCTCGTCTGCCAGGCGGCACGCAGGCGCTCGCGCCAGCCCGCGGGGCGCAGCACGACGGCGCGAGCCGGTGCATGGACGGCCTGCACCAGCACGCGCGCGCCCGCGGGCCGCGCGACACCCTGACCGGGCTCGAGGAAGACGTCGTCGGGCTCGCCGTCCACTGTCAGCCAGAGGCTGCCGTGGGTGACGCGGATCTGCGACGCGCCGCGCAGCGTGGCAAAGCGGTCGCGTTCGAGTGTGAGGGTGTCGGGTCGGTCCATTAGGGGCTCCAGTGTTTCCGCTTTCGCATGCTTGAGATTCATGATGGAATGTCAGCGGTCAACGTCATAGTGCTCCTCAGAGCCTGGAGCCTCAAACGATCTTTCGGAACCTCTCGCATTCCTCCAACGCATGCAAAACAAGCCTCTGGATCGCCTGCCGCCGCTCGACTTGCTGGCCGCGTTCGAGGCCGCGGCGCGCCACCTCTCGTTCACCAAGGCGGCGGCCGAGCGCTTCCTCACGCAGTCGGCGATCAGCCGCCAGATGCGCGCGCTCGAGGACGAGCTGGGCACGGCGCTGTTTCGTCGCCAGCACCGCGCGCTGGCGTTGACGCCGCAAGGCGCGCGCCTGTTCGCCGTCTGCACCACGGTGCTGTCGCAGTTGCGCGGCACGGTGCGCGAGTTGCGTGCGCCGTCGCAGCGCGAGGTGCTGGCGCGGCCGACGACGCCGGGCCTGGCCTCGTTCTGGCTGATCCCACGCTTGCCCGGCTTCACGCGCGCGCACCCCGGCATCGACGTGCGGCTGGACGCGAGCT
>JANMHY010000461.1:0-2069 GCA_031375525.1 Burkholderiales bacterium | reverse complement strand
TGTTGCCCTCGCGTTCGCCACCTCGGCGCAAGCACAGCAACCCCTGCGCTTGCTCGTCTGGATCAACGGCGACAAGGGCTACAACGGCTTGCAGAAAGTCGGCGACGCGTTCGAGAAGATCAGCGGCGTGCAGGTTGTCGTGCAGCACCCGGAAGCCGCACCCGACAAGTTCCAGGCCGCGGCCGGCGCGGGTAAAGGCCCGGACATCTTCTGCTGGCCGCATGACCGCGTGGGCGAATGGGCGAAGTCGGGGTTGATCGTGCCGGTGCGCCCGGCCAAGAAGATTCGCGACGAGATCGAAGACTCGAGCTGGAACGCGTTCACGTGGAACGGCCAGGTCTGGGGCTACCCGCTGTCGATCGAAGCCATCGGCCTGATCTACAACAAGGCGCTGGTGAAGACACCGCCAGCCACGTTCGACGACGTGATCGCGCTCGACAAGACGCTGGTCAAGGACGGCAAAAAAGCAATTCTTTGGGTGCACAGCCAGAGCTTCTTCACCTTCCCGCTGCTCGCCGGCGCTGGCGCGACAGTGTTCGGCCGCGATGCCAACGGCGGCTACGACGCCAAGGTCACCGGCATCAACAACGCCGGTGCGTTGAAAGGTGCGCAGATGTTGGAGCGCCTGGTCAAAGAAGGCCTGATGCCCGCCGGCGCCAAGTACCCCGACATGGAATCGCAATTCGTCGCCGGCAAGACCGCGCTGATGATCAACGGCCCTTGGGCCTGGGACAACGTGCGCAAGGCGAAGATCGATTTCGGCGTGGCACCGATTCCCGCCGTCGTGCCGGGCCAGCCGACGAAGCCCTTCGTCGGCGTGCTCGGCTGCATGATCACGGCGCCATCGAAGCTGAAAGACATCGGCCGCGAGTTCATCGAGAACCACCTGCTGAAGATCGAGAGCCTGAAGACGATCTCGGCCGACGTGGCGCTCGGCACGCCGGCCAACAAGGCCTACTTCCAGGAACTGGCGAGCGACCCCAACATCGCCGCGACGATGGCCAACGCGCGCGCCGGCGAGCCGATCCCCAACATCCCCGAAATGGGCCGCGTCTGGCCGGCGGTGGACGCGGCGCTGGAGGCGATCACGCAGGGCAGGCAGTCGCCGAAGGAAGCGCTCGATGGGGCGGCGGCGCGGGTGTTGACAAGGTGATGCGATGACATTCGATTGGGACGAAGCAAAAGCCGCCGCGAACCAGCGCAAGCATGGCGTCACGTTCGACGAAGCGGCATCGGTATTTCTCGATTCGATGGCCGTTTCCGGCCCGGACCCTGACCACTCGACCGGCGAGACGCGGTACGTCACCTTCGGCATGTCGGGCCTGGGCCGCCTGCTCGTCGTGGCGCACACTTATCGGCCCGGGAACATCTGAATCATCAGTGCGCGGCGTGTCACTCGCGCCGAAAGGAAACTCTATGAAGAAGGCTGAAGACGAATTGAGAGCCGCGTACAAGCGCTCGGACTTCACCAAGCTCGAACGCGGCAAGTTCCACAAGGAGGTTGCAAAAGGCACCTCGGTCGTGCTGCTCGACCCGAAGCTGGCCAAATCGTTTCCGACATCGGAGTCGGTGAACGAAGCCTTGCGTGCCTTGCTGACGCTGACCGAGCAGACGTCGCGCATCACTGGGCGCGCGACCGGGCGCGTCACGCGGCGGCGTGCAGCTTGAACGTGAGTCACGCCGGCGCGAGCGCGCGCGCCAAACAAATCAGGCACCTCGTAGCGAAGGCACCGTCACGGCCCACCGATCCGGATTGCTCCTACGACCCGAACGATGCAGAAGCCGTCGCGCGATCACATGCTTCGAAAGTGCCAGCAGCAGGCCCCTGCGCCAACGAAGCCCAAGTTGATGAACGACTTACTGCTCTCTGCGCAGCGTTGCAAGCGAGCTAGCCCCACGACATCTCGATGAGTACCGCCTCCGTTGCATTGAGCCACCCATCGGCGGCAGGCTCACCAGCCACGGCGTCATGGATCGGGCGCGCGATCGTCGCCCTCGCCACCCTCGCCCTGCTCTGGATGGCCTTCAGCCTCTTCACCGCCGGCCAACCGCTGGTGGCGGTCGGCGTG
>JANMHY010000422.1:0-4686 GCA_031375525.1 Burkholderiales bacterium | reverse complement strand
TCGCCGCGCTTGAAGGCTTCTTCGGCGTTGATGCGGTTTTCGGTGAAGGGCTTGTAGGCGTTGTCATAGACCTTGTCGAAGGTCGGCGACATGACGAAGAAGGTCAGGAACAGCGACAGTCCGACGATCACCTGGTTCGGCGGCGCGGCCTGCGTGCCCAGCGCCTGGCGCAGCAGCGACAGCACGATGACGATGCGCGTGAAGCCGGTCATCAGCAACAGCACCGCCGGCAGGAACGACAGCGCGGTGAAGAACAGCAGCGTCTGGATCGGCACCGAGTAGCTGGTGCCGCCGGCGCCTTGCGCCACGACGAGCGGCAGCCCGGGGCCGGCCTGCTGCGCTAAAGCGATTGAAGATGCTGCCGATAACACCGACAGCGCGAGAGCTTTGAGCCAAAGACTAGCGCGCATCGCTGCCGTCCTTGCCTTTGAAGCGCGCCAGCAGTTGCGCGAACGGTGTGACGACAGGTGCAACAACGATCGCCTCATCTTGCGGCGCCATCTCGTGCAGCGTCGTGATCTGCTGGCCTGTAACGCCGAGCACCAGCCAACGCCGCGCTTCGCCGCGGCCCACTTCGACGGTGACGATGCGCTGGCTCGGCGACAGCGGCAGCACGGCCACCGTGCGCATCGCACCTTGCATCGCTGCGCCGCCGGCCGGCGTTCGCTTCAACAGCCACAGCGCCGCCGGGATCAGCGCCAGGATGGCGATGAACCAGAGCAGCGAGGTGAATCCTGCGGATGCGCTCATGTTTTCGACAAGCGCTTCACACGCTCGCTCGGCGTCACGATGTCGGTCAAACGAATACCGAACTTGTCGTTGACGACGACGACCTCGCCCTGCGCGATCAGGTAGCCGTTGACGAGCACGTCCATCGGCTCGCCGGCCATCGTTTCGAGCTCGACCACCGAGCCCTGCGCGAGCTGCAGGATGTTCTTGATCGGGATGCGCGTGCGGCCCAGCTCGACGGTGAGCTGCACCGGGATGTCGAGGATCATGCCGATGTCGTTGCCGGCGCCATTGATTGCGTTCGCGCCTGCGGCGCCGGCGCCGAAGTTGGCGAACTGCGCCGGCGCGACCTGCTCGACGGCGGTCGTCGCCACCGCGGTCTCGGCCACCGCGGCGGCCCAGTCGGCGGCAGCGGGGTCGTCGGCCTGTGCGGGTGCGGACATCGGTGCGGAAGTTTCAGCGGACATGGTGGTGTTCTCCCAGCCAGCCCGGGTTGGCGCTGGCAATCAATCGATCGACCTTGATCGCATAGCGGTTGTTGGCGGTGCCGTAGTGGCAGTCGAGCACCGGCACGCCATCGACCTTGGCTTGAATCGCCGGGTCGAGGTCGAGTTCGATGAAGTCGCCCGGCTTGAAAGACAGCAGCTGCTCGACGGTGGCCTGCGTGGTCGCCAGCTCGGCGACCAGATCGACTTCGGCAGCCTGGATCTCGGTTTTCAGCAGCTCGACCCAGCGCGTATCGGCCGGGCTCACGTCGCCTTGCGTGGCGCTGTAGAGCACGTCGCGGATCGGCTCGAGCGTGGCATACGGCAAGCAGAAGTGGATCGCTCCCGAACTCTCGCCGATCTCCAGCGTGAATGACGTCGTGACGACCATGTCGCTGGCGGCAGCGACGTTGACGAACTGCGGCTGCATCTCGGTGCGCTGGACGGCGAGCTGCAGCGGGTAGATGCCTTGCCACGCCTGGTTGTAGCCGGCGCAGACGGCGCCCAGCAGGCGCGCGATCACGCGCTGCTCGGTGGCGCTGAACTCGCGGCCCTCGATGCGCGTGTGGTACTTGCCGGCGCCGCCGAACAGCGAGTCGATGACCGCAAACACCAGGTTCGGGTCGCAGACGATGAGTCCGGCGCCGTGCAGCGGCTGCATGCCGACGATGTTGAAGTTGGTCGGCACGACGATCTCGCGCAGAAAGGCGCTGTACTTCTGCACCTTCGTGCCGCCGATGGCGATCTCCGCCTGCGTGCGGATCAAATCGAAGACGCCGCTGCGCAGGTTGCGCGCGAAGCGCTCGTTGACCACCTCCAGCGCCGGCATGCGCGGGCGCACGATGCGCTCCTGGCTGGCCAGGTCGTAGTCGCGCACGGCGCCGAGCGCGGCGGCAACGGGGTCGAGCGCCTGCTCTTCGCCGGTGATGCCTTGCAGCAGCGCATCGACTTCGTCCTGCGAAAGAATCTGCTGATTCATCGAGCGCGCGCAGCCGCCGGGCCGCTCCCAAGGCGCAGCGCGGCCCCAAGGGCCACGCAGTGACCCCTACTGGTCACAGGGGGTGCGAGCTGAAGGCGAGCGGGGGCCGTCATGTTCTATTGAATGATGAAGTTGGAGAAGTGGACGGCGCGAATCGGCGCGTCTTCTTCGTCAGCCGTCTTTGGCTTTGCGCTGGCAGCGTCGGCCTTGACTGTGTAGCCCAGCGGCTTCAACGCCGCCGCGCGCACTTCGCTGGCGAGCTGCACCTTGCCCTCGTGCGCCATCAACTGGCCGGCGGTCTTGCCGGCGAGCACGAGCAGGATGTTGTTGCGGATCGCCGGCATGTAGGCCTTGAGCAGATCGCTGTTCTTGGCATCGGCGAGTTCGAACGTCATGCCGATCTGTGCGTAGCGCTCGGCCTCGCGGTCGGCTAGGTTGACCGTGAACGGGTCGCGCGGCACGAAGGTCGGGGCGTGCTTGACGTCGGCCTTGACCAGTTTTTCTTCATGCTTGTCGGCTGCGCCATCGCCGCCTTCTTCGGCGGCAGCGGCCGCAGCGGCCGCACGTTTTTTCATGACGAAGAACGCCGCGCCACCAGCGCCGGCCAACAGCACGGCGAGTGCGGCAGCGATCAGGATCAGCTTTTTCTTGCCGCTCTTGGTGGGCGCGGCGGGCGTGGTATCGGTGACAACGGCGGCGGACATTCCCAAGCTCCTGTGTCAGCCCTGCGCAGGGCGCACGGCGGGTTCTTGAAGACGGATTGTTCGCGGCGACGCCGCGCGGCAAAGGCCGATAAAGGGGGGCTTTGTCGTGCTGCTTACGCCACCAGATCGACCAGGCCACGGGCTGCTGCGGCACCTGGCGCGCTCGCAGCGCTGAGTGCATCGCCGGCGCGGTCACCCGACGTGCCCGCCGTGCGTTGCGTCACGCTGCGCTCGTGCCAATCGCTCTGGCGCTGCGCCGAACCATCGTGGACACCGCCGCCGCAGAGCTTCAGGCCACCGTCGTCGAGGGCAGCGGCGAGCACCGGCAGCGCAGCTTCGATGGCGCTGCGCGTGGCCGCCAGGTCGGCGCTGAAGTCGATGCGGGCCTCGCGTCCATCGAGCACGATCTTCACCGCCACCGGCCCCATCTCGGCCGGGTTCAGCAAGAGCTGCGCCTGCTGCACGCCATCGTGCGCCCACCAGCGCACTTGCGTGGCCAGCGCGGGTGCAAAGGCCGGCGTGTCGATCGGCGCCGGCACGGCCGCGGTCGGCAGCGCGGGCTCGGCGGGTCTGGGCGCTGACAGCGCAGCGGCGAACGCCACGGGCAGCGGCGCCGTTGGCGTCACCGACGCTGCGATCGGCAAGGTGTCGCGCTGTTCGTTGGTGCTGGCCTCGGGCGCTGCGCTCGCCGCCGCCTTGGTGTGCATGTTGTGGTTACCGGCTGCCGCTTCGCCTGCTGCGGGGGCCGCGAGCGGTGTGGCCGTGCGCGAGGCGGCAGCGGGGGCAACGCCCTTGGCGGCTGCTGCGCCTGGCAGCGCGTCTGCGCCGTCAGCCGCCGGCGCGTCCGCCACCGCGCTGGCCACTGCCACGGCGGGCGCTGTCCATCCGGGCAGCAAGGCGGCCAGATCGGGTGCGGCCGCATCTTCACGAAGAGCCGGGCTCGTCGCGGCATCGGCGTGGCTCGCGGTGTCGGCGTCGGCCGCCGATGCCGTGGGCGATGGCGTCCCCGCGCGGGGGTCGGCCTTGCGCGCCGCATCGCGCCCGTTGCACGCGGCCGTAGCCTCGCGGCCGCGGGGCGCGGGTGACGCCGGGCGCTGCGCTGCATCGCTCGGCTCGCCGCTGTCGGCTGACTCGTTGTCACGCGCCGCTTCGAGGCAGCGCGCGAAGCCGCCGCCGGCCTCGTCGTTGCCGCGCGCCGCGGGCGCAGCGGGGGGCGGGCTGCCCAGCAGAGACAACACAGCGGCCATCGCGTTCATAGTTGGGTTCCTGCAAACGGGTTGCGAGCGGACTTGCTCATCCGCAGCGCCTGTTCATCGGTGGCGCGCTGCTCGCGTTGCTCGAGGCTCTGGCGCTGCTCGTGCCGGCGCCGCTCGATCAGCTTGCGCACCGAGGCCACGCGCAACTCGTGCGCAGCCAGCACGTCGTTGGCGCGGGCCAGTGCTTGCTCGCAGATCGCGAGCGCATGCGCCTGCTGCGAGATCGCCAGCTCCAGGCGCGCCGCGAACTGGTGGTACGAGCGCAGCACTTCGAGCGCAGCGCCGCGCTGGAACTGGCCGTTCCAGCGTGCGCTGTAGTCGTCGCGGTAGGTATCGAGGTCCCGCGCCTGCGTGCGCGCTTCGTCGCGCCGCGCGCGCGATTGGTTGAACGCGGCCAGCGCGATGTTGCGTTGTTGCTCGGCTTGTTCGAGCAGGGTGGCGAGCGTTTCCATCTCAGTTGCCTTCACCGCAGAGGCGCAGAGAGCGCAGAGGTTCGCAGAGGAAAATCGAACGGCAATCCTCTGCGCTTCCTC
>JANMHY010000402.1:0-7387 GCA_031375525.1 Burkholderiales bacterium | reverse complement strand
CGCGCACGTCGATCTTGGGCTGGTAGTACAGCACCAGCTCGTTGCGCTCGATGGCCTTGTGCAGATGGCTTTCGAGCTCGATCTTCTCGCGCCCGCGCCCGCCCAGGTGCGGGCTGTAGGACGTGGCCGAGTTGCGGCCGGCCGATTTGGCGGCGTACATCGCCACGTCGGAGTTGCGCATCAGATCGACCAGGTTCAGGCCGTCGCGCGGGAACATCGCAATGCCGACGCTGGCGGTGACGAAGCATTCCTGGCCGGCCACCAGCACCGGGTCGCGCAGGCTGTCGAGGATGCGCGTCGCCACGCGCTGGGCGTCGGCGTCGTCGGTGACCTCGGGCAGCAGGGCCACGAACTCGTCGCCGCCCAGGCGGCCGACGGCTTCGAGCGTGCGGTGCGAGCGCGCGCCGGCAGCTTCGAGCGCGCCTTCCATGACCAGCTCGCTGTGGCGCACGCAAGCGCGCAGGCGGCGCGCCACTTCCATCAGCAGCTCGTCGCCGGCGGCGTGGCCGAGCGTGTCGTTGACGTTCTTGAAGCGGTCGAGGTCGATCAGCAGCAGCGCGGCGTTGTGGTTCAGGCGCCGCGCCTGCTCGAGCGCGCGTTCGGTGCGCCAGATCAGCTGGCGGCGGTTCGGCAGGCCGGTCAGCGCATCGAAGTTGGCGAGGTGGCGGATGCGGTCTTCGGCGACGCGGCGGTCGGTCACGTCCTGGAAGACGCCGGTGTAGCCGATGCCCTGGCCATGTTCGAACTCGGCCTCGGCCTCGACGTGGATGATGCGCTGGCGGCCGTCGAACAGCGTCACCGAGACGTCGGTGGCCAGCACCGCGTTGTGGGCGACGACGTCGGTCAGCATGCGCATCAGGCCGCGGCGCTGACCGGCGCCGACGGTGCGCAGCAGCGCGCGCAAGTCCATGCGCTCGCCGACGTTGCGGCCGAGCACGCGCAGCGCTTCGGGCGACAGCCAGAGCTGGCCGAGCTTGTCGCCCCGCTTCCAGTCGAAGCTGCCCATGCGCGCCAGGTCCTGCGCCCGCGCCAGCTTGAACTTGCTGCGCTCCAACTCGATGCGCGTGCGCGAGGCCCGCAGCATGTAGCGCAAGCGTCCGGCGAGCAGGCTCCACTGCGTGCTCTTGACGAAGAAGTCGGTGGCGCCGGCACGGTAGGCGCGCTCGATCGAGGCGTCGTCGTCGAGGCCGGTCAGCATCAGCACCGGCACCTGCGCGTAGCCGCCACGCGCGCGCAGGGCCTGGCAGGTCTCGAAACCGTCCATGCCCGGCATCAACGCGTCGAGCACGATCATGTCCGGGGCCACGGCGTCCAGGCGTTCGAGCGCCTTGGCGCCGTCGTTGACTTCGATGACCTCGAAGCCGCGCTCGCGCAGCGCAATCGCCGTCAACAACAGGTTGACTTCGTCGTCATCGACCAGCAGCACGCGTGCGGCCGACGTGGACAGAGCATCATGCAGCGGCTCGGTCATGAACTGTTTCCCTGGCTTTCGGTGAGCCCGGCCAGGATGCGCTGGGCTTCGACGGCCACGGCATCGAACTGCGCCTCGACGCCCTGCAGCCGCTGGTCGCGCAGTCGCGCTTCGACATCGGCGCAGAGCGCGGACAACTCGAGCGCGCCGACGCTGGCCGACGACGACTTCAGTGTGTGCGCGATGACGCGCATGGCGTTGGCATCTGCCGCCGCCCGGGCCTCGCGCCACTGCACGAGCATGCGTTCGAGCGACTGGGTGTAGGTGCGCAGCACGCGTTGCAGCAAGCCGTTGCGCTCGCCGGGGTCGAGTTCGCGCAGGCGATTCAGCGACGCGGTGTCGAGCACGTCCAGGCCGCGGCCCGCACCGGCGCCCGCACCAGCGCCCGCACCGAGGGCAGCCTCGGCTTGTGCAGCCGGCCAACGGGGCAGTGGGCTCCAGCGGTAAGACATGGGCAACTTGGACAGGGTTTGCACGGCGTCAGGCACGACGGTGTCTCGAAAGCGACGCCGGAATTCTGGTTTCGTGCAATGTAACCCCCTGCTCGGCCGCACGACGCGGCCCGGGCCGGCTGGGTGCGCCGGGCCGTGGCAAAAGCCACGTCGAGGGCCTGAGCCAGCGCCCGCCGCTCACTGCAACTGCGCGGCGTTGACCAGCGCGCGCAACGTGGCCCGGTTGATCGCGGCCTCGCCGAGCAGCAGGCGCTCCGCGGTCTCGCGGATGTCGTAGATCGATTCGTTCTCGACCGCATGCACCACCGCCAGCAAGGGCTGCAGCGGCCCCTGGCCGTCAACCAGCGCCCTGCGCACCGTCTCCGGCACCGGCACCGAGTCGAGCAATTTGGAGAACGGCTCGCCGAGCATGCGGTCGAGCAGCGAGAAGACGCCGCAGATGAAGGCCTCGCTGCGCATCTGTTCATCCTGGCCGCCGACGCTGGCCCGCACCAGTTCCTCCATCAGCAGGCCGCGGCGCAGTGCGGCGAACATCACCGGCTTCATGTCGCGCTCCTTGCTCGCCGAGGCCAGCAACAGCGCCAGCCAGCGCTTCAGGCGCTGGTAGCCGAGCAGCATCAACGCATGGCGGAACGACGACACCTCGACGCGCAGGCCGAAGGCCGGCGAGTTGATGTAGCGCAGCAGCTTGAAGGCCAGCGTCGGGTCGAGCGTGATCGCCTCTTCGAGTTTTTCGATCGGCGCTTCGTTGTCGATGCGGCGCATCAGCTCGACGATGACATTGAGGTCCGGCGTGCGCGCCTTGCCGTTGGCCTGGATGGCGTCGTCGATCGGCCAGCCGAGCACGGCCACCGCGCCGCGCTGGAAGCTGGCGTTCAGATCGGCCAGCGTGCGCACGCCCGCCTGGATGTGCGTGATCTGCCGCGTCACGCCGGGCGGCGGCGGCGCGTCGCTGCGGCGTTCGTCCTGCAGATCGATGATCGAATGTTTGAAGCAGGGCAGCACGTTGCGTGGCAGCTCGGTCAGCGGCCGGCCCTTCAAGAGCAGCGTGTTGCCGCGGCCGAACAGCGTGTTGATGGCGTCGCTGTGGGCGATGTCGGCGGCCATGAAGGCCGGCACTTCGAGCATCAGGTTGGCACTCGGCTTGGCCAGCATCAGGTCGTGCAGCAGGCTCTCGCTGACGACGTTGAGCGAGACCTTGCCGGCGCCCTCGGGCCAGACCTCGGCCACGGCGGCGAGCAGCGCGGCAGCATCGAGCGGCAGGTCGGTGCGCGCGGGGAACACTGTCAGCCGCGTCGCCGTGATCGCACGCTCGCGGTCGATCATCGGCGAGTAGCCGAGGACGACGTGGTTGAGGATCGAGTGCTCTTGAATCATGTATTGAGGTACTGGAACAAGGACAGCTTCTGCACACTGGCATACGCCTGCAGCGCCGCCTGGTAGCCGCTCTGCCGATTCTGGAACAGCGAAATGGCTTCGACCATGTCCAGGTCCTCGGCTTGCGAACGTTCCGTCTGTGCCGTGACTTTCTGCTCAGCGATGCGGCCCTCGATCAGGTCGGCGCGGTTCAACGTTTCACCGACGCGCGACCGCAAGCCCTGCAAGGCGCCCATCGAGGCATCGACCTCGACCAGCGCCCGCTGCACGCCCTGGCCGATCGCGCTGCGGCTGCGCGCCGGTGTGCGCAGCTCGGTGATCGCACGGTCGATGGTTGCGAACACCGATTGCGAGTTCGACGACAGGCGCAGCTCGAACTGATCGGCCGCGGTCGGCGCGCCGGTGATCGCAAACGACATGCCGTCGATCTCGATCGCCTGGCCGCTCGTGAAGGGCGCGTTGGTGAGCGCGGTCGCTGCGCCGTCTTTGGTCACGCTGAACGTGCTGCTGCCGGAGAACGTGATGCGGTAGTCGAGGTTGGCGGGGTCGGCCACGGCGGGCGGCGAGGTCGCGGCGAAGAACGCCGTCGGATCGCTGATGCGGCCGGCGTCGATCCAGGCTCCCGCCTGGTCCGGCGTGGCGGAAACGGTGCGCGTCTCGAACAGGCCGTTGCCGCTCGGCGCAGCCAACCACTCACGCGAGCCGTCGGTCGATTGCGGCAATGCTTCCTCGATCGCAACCTGGTTCTCGCCGCTCGTGCCGCGAAAGACCACCCCACCCGGTCCGTCGATGAACGGCGGTGCGGCCGAGCCTTGGCCGCCGAACAGAAACGCACCGGCGCCGTCGCCGCGGTTGGCGGCCTGCATCAACTGGCCGCGCAAGGCTTTGAGTTTTTCGGCCAGGGCCACACGTTCGCCGTCGCTGTAGCTGCCGTTGCCGGCGGCGATCAGCGTCTCGCGCACCTGCTGCATCAGATCGCCCGCTTCGCCGAGCGCCGACTCGGTGAGCGTGAGCACGCTGCGGCTGGCGTCGAGCGCGCGCTGGCTGGCGTCGTGGCGCGACATCGCGGCCAGCGCGCGTTCGGCGCGCGCGGCGGCGGCCGGGTCGTCGCTGGCTCTCGAAACGCGCTTGCCGCTGGTCAGGCGAACCTGCGCGTCGGTGAGTTCGCGCTGGCGCTGCTGCAAGCGCTCCAGGCCGCTGTCGAAGGCTTGGCTGGTGGAAAGACGAAGCATCCGGGTCACCTTCCTGCGGTTTGCAGCAGCGTGTCGAAGACACTCTGCGCGACCTGCAGCACTTTGGCTGCGGCCTGGTAGCTTTGCTGAAACTGAATCAGCCGCGCGGCCTCTTCGTCGAGGTTGACCCCCGTCTCCGCCGACACGCGGTCGCGCGCTTGCGACGCCACCGAGCCCGACGCATCGGCCGCCGTGCGCGCGCCCTGCACGCTGACGCCGACGCCGGCCATCACGCTCGCATACGCATCGGTGATCGACTCGCCGCCGATGAAGGCCTGGTCGCGCAGCGCGGCGAGCGCGAGCGCATTGCCGTTGCTGACGTTGGGAAACTGGGTCTTC
The DNA here is from genome assembly GCA_031375525.1 of Burkholderiales bacterium. Taxonomy (GTDB): domain Bacteria; phylum Pseudomonadota; class Gammaproteobacteria; order Burkholderiales; family Burkholderiaceae_C; genus CADEEN01. Next base: position 2,516 of record JANMHY010000402.1, on the reverse strand, counting down.
GATACAGTGAATGCATCGCCACTTGCCGGCACGCCATCCAAGCTCAGCTCGAAACCATTGAGCGTGATCGGCTGGCCCGGCTGCCAGGTGCCGCTGCCGCTGGACAAGAGCGCGTTGCTCGTGCGGTCGCGCAGCTCCCAGTTGTAGGCGCCGACGGCGGAGGTGAAGGTGATCGACGCCGTCTGCTGCGGGTCCGCGGCAGGAGCCACGACACGCAGGCTCGCGATCGTCGCGGTGCCGGTGTTGGTGGTGCTGCTTTCGGCCTGCAACGGCGACGCGGCCGCCAGACCGCGCGGGTCGTCGAGCACTCGGCGCATGTTGACCGCAGCGCGCGACACCGGCTGCAGCAGAAAGCGGTCGCCGGCCGCGGCAGCGCTGACGTTGATGACGAGGCCATCGACCGTGTCGCCGCTGGCGATCGTGCGCACCAGGCCGTCGGCGCGGCGCGTCAGCATGAACTGGCCGGGCGTCGCGGCGTCGGGCTCGAGCGTGTACTCGCTGGCCTGCAACGCCGCCTCGTCGGCGATCGTCATCGACACGCTGCCGATGAAGTTGCCGGCAACGTCGCGCGCGTTGCTCTGTGCGGCCAGCGCCAGCGGCGCGCCGAACGCGAACAGCGGCGCCCCGGCGCCCGGCGGCGTGCGCAAGTCCAGACCGAGCGCTTGCTGCTCGTTGGCGCGCGTCGAGAACGCAGCCGCCATGCGGCCGAGCGCGGTCCGCGCATCCGTCAGGTCGTCGTTCTGAAAGCGCAGCAAGCCGCCGATGGTTCCACCAGCCAACAGCGACGAAGGCAAGGGGCGCAGCGTGCCGCCGTCGTTGACGGCGATCGCGCCGCGCGTGATGTCGAACTCGTCGCTGGCAAACGCCAGCTTGGTGGCCTGCGTGCCGAGCACCAGGCGCTGGCCGCCGGCGACGAAGACCGCCAGCGTGCCGTCGTCGGCCGGCAGCGTCGTCACCTGCATGAACTGGCTCAGCTCGGCGACCAACTGGTCGCGCTGGTCGAGCAGGTCGTTGGGCGTCTGCCCGCTGCCGATGACGCGTGCGATCTGCTCGTTGACCGTCGCAATGCCCTGCGTCAGCCGGTTGACGCTGGCCACCGCGACTTGCAGATCCTGCACCACGCCTTGTTGCAGCGTGTCGATCTGCGCACCGGCTGCGGCATAGCGTTGCGCCAGGTCCTGCGCCCGCGCCAGCACGACCTGGCGCGTCGAAATGTCCTGTGGCCGGCTGGCCAGATCGACCACCGCATTGAGCAGCAAACTCGCCGCGTGGCCGAGGCCGGCCTCGCCGGTCGGGAACACGGTTTCGAGGCGCTGCAGATGTTCGAGCCGCGCGCCGTCGGCCGCGGCCTGCGATGCCGCCGTCGCCGCTTCACGCGTCAGGAACTCATTGTGCGAACGCGTGACCGCGGCCACATCGACGCCCTTGCCGAAGAAGCCGGCGCCGGTGAACTGGCCTTGTGCCGTCGCGAGCTCGACCTGCTGGCGCGAGTAGCCCTCGGTGTTGGCGTTGGCGATGTTGTGGCCGATCGTCTGCAAGGCCGCATAGTTGGCGAACATCGCGCGCGTGCCGATCGACAGCAGCGGTGAAGAGCTCATGCCGGTGCCCGATCGGCCGCCCGAAGGGCAATGACGCCCCCTCGGGGGGCAGCGAATGTAGTGAGCTTGGGGGTAGTCATGTCATCCGTTGCAATCTGATCGTTGTGTTGATGACGCGGCCGAGCTTGTCGGCATAGGCCGGATCCGTCGCGTAGCCGGCGCGTTGCAGGCCTTGCGCGAATCGCTTCGCGCTTTCAGCGTCCACGAAATTCGTCGCGTCACCGGCTTGCGCGACCACTTCGCGGTAGCGCGGGCTGGTCTTCATCATCCGCGCGTAGTCGGCAAACGATTCGTCGTAGCTCGAATAGGCGCGAAAGGCTTGCACCATCTTCTTCGGCTCGCCGTTAACGACCTCGGTGGTGGTGATCTTGGCCACCGGGCCTTTCCATTCGGCCGTGGCCTTGATGCCGAAGAGATTGAAACTGTTCGAACCATCGGCCATGCGGATCGCCTTCTTGCCCCAGCCGGTTTCATGCGCTGCCTGCGCCACCATGAAGGCCGCGGGGATGCCGGTCCTGACTTCGGCTTTCTTTGCAGCCTCGGTGTGCGTGGCCACGAACTCGCCGGCACTGGCCGGTGCGCGCAGCGGCGTGGTCTGCGTCAGGCGTTGCGCTGGCGATGCCAAGCCCATTTGCCGCGAGAGCTGACGTTCGATCGCATCGGCCAGACCCCCCTTGATGCCGCTCATCTTGCCGGCGAACTCGGTGTCCATCATCTCGGTGCCGAGCTTCGTGCCTTCGTTGTCGAGCATCCCGGAACTCATCGTCGCCTGGCGCATCGACTTCATCAGCTCCTGCATAAACAGCGACTCGAACTGCTTGGCGACTTCCTTGATCGCCTGCTTCGGGTCTTGCGTGGCGATGTTGCGCAGGCCGGCGAGTTGATCGACTTTCATCAGATCACCTCGATCTCGGCGTT
>JANMHY010000372.1:0-1610 GCA_031375525.1 Burkholderiales bacterium | reverse complement strand
TCGTAGTGCTTGCGCTGGCCGTCGTTCATGATGTCGTACACCATGTCGTGCACATGCTTGTGCTCGAGCGGATCGACGTTGATGCGGCGCACGTCGCCGTGCACGCGGATCATCGGCGGCAGGCCGGCCGACAAATGCAGGTCGGAGGCCTTGTTCTTGACCGAGAAGGCCAGCAGCTGGGTGATGTCCATGCGAGCGCGTTTCTTGAAGTAGTCTCAAACCATTATGGCGAGCATCGAGCTCAAGTTACAACAACTCCGACAGCGCATTGACGACGCTTGCACACTCGCGCAGCGTCCCGTGCAAAGCGTCACGCTGTTGGCGGTCAGCAAAACTTTCGGCGCCGACGCGGTGCGGCAGGCGCATGCGGCAGGCCAGCGCGCCTTCGGCGAGAACTATGTCCAGGAAGCGCTGGCCAAGACCTGTGCCCTGGCCGATTTGCGCGCGGCGATCGAGTGGCACCTGATCGGGCCGCTGCAGAGCAACAAGACGCGCGAGGTGGCGGCAGCGTTCGACTGGGTGCACACGGTCGATCGTCTGAAGATCGCCGAGCGGCTGTCGGCGCAGCGGCCGGCGCATTTGCCGCCGCTGCAGGTTTGCGTGCAGGTCAATGTCAGCGGCGAGTCCAGCAAGGCCGGTGTGGCGCTGGCCGACGCACCCGCGCTGGCGCGTGCCGTCGCCGCGCTGCCGCGGCTGCACCTGCGCGGGCTGATGTCGATCCCCGAGCCGGCCGAAAGCCTCGCCGCCCAGCGTGCGCCGCATCGCCGCCTGCGCGAACTGTTCGAGTCGCTGCGTGCCGAAGGTCTGGCACTCGACACGCTGTCGATGGGCATGAGCGCCGACCTCGAAGCCGCGATCGCCGAGGGCAGCACGCTGGTGCGCGTCGGCAGTGCGATCTTCGGCGCGAGATGACGACCCCTCTCGCGCTGCGCGCGTACTCCCCCAAGGGGAGCGCCGGGCCGGACGCTTGGGAGCGGCCCGGCGCTGGCCCGGCGCGGCTGACTCAGATCGCCAACGCGGTCGTGCTCTTGACTTCTTCCATCACCGCATAGGTGCGCGTCTCGCGCACGCCGGGCAGCGACCAGATGCTGTCGCCGAGCAGCGCGCGGTAGGCCGCCATGTCGGCGACGCGGGTCTTGAGCAGGTAGTCGAAGCCGCCGGCGACGAGATGGCATTCGAGGATCTCCGGTCGCGCCTGCACCGCCGCGCGGAAGTGGTTCAGCACGTCGGGCAGCGTGCGGTCGAGCAGCACCTCGATGAAGACCATCAGCCCGGCGCCGAGCAGGGCCGGGTTCAAGCGCGCTTCGTAGCCGAGGATCACACCGTCGCGCGTCAGCCGCTTCACGCGCTCGAGCACCGCGGTCGGCGACAGGTGCACGGCTTCGGCCAGCTTCAGGTTGGTGATGCGGCCGTCGGCCTGCAATTCGCGCAGGATGCGGCGATCGATCGTGTCTAGCGGGTAGGGCGCATCGGTGGCCATGACCGCATTCTTCACCATGAACAGTCCTCACGACAGAACAACATTCAGCGCCTTGAACGCTACGCTTGCGATCGCACTGCCACCGAGGTGAACCATGACCGCGCCCCGCCTGCCCTACCCGTACCGCGAC
>JANMHY010000363.1:0-2087 GCA_031375525.1 Burkholderiales bacterium | reverse complement strand
TCGGCCGGGCGCGTGGTGGCCAGCACCTGCAGGCTGCGCCAGGCGTCGCTGGCGCGGTCGAGGTAGAGCTCGACGAAGACCAGGTGCGCCAGCAGCGGCCAGCCGCTGGCCTTCAGCCGCAGATTGGCCTCGCGCGCGGCCTGCGCAATCGCCTGCGCCGATTGGCTCGGCGACATGCGCGTGCCGCCGCTGCCGATCAGCGTCGAGGCCAGCTCGAACGTCGCCGCGGCGTTGCCGCCTTCGACGATGCGCTGCGCCCAGCCGATGATCGACTGGCGCGCCGACTTGATCAGCGTCGCCGGCGTCAGCTCGGTCTCGTCGCCGAGGCCGACGACGATGGCCCACTCCGGGCGCGGCATCTGCAGCGGGTTGTCGCTGCTGCGCGCGTTGCGGAACATCTGGAACGCGCCCGAGCCGTCGGGATAGACGCCGGCGCCGATCGAGGCCGCCATCGCGCCGCCGATCAGGTTATCGACCACGCCCTCGCTGCCGGTGAGTTGCGAGCCGCGGTAGTGGCCGACCAGCAGCGGCTGGCGGACGAACATCAGGTTGCCGTTCAACACCGTGATGTCGAGCGCCGGCAGGCCGTCGTCGCGCGCCGGGCGCTCGGCCGGGGCGGCGGTGAGAGCGCCGATCTCGGTCTCGCGCTCGGGCGGGCGCGGCGCCGAGGCTTCGCGCGACGGCCGGCTCTTGACGTAGCGCGCCGAGGCCCGCTTTTCCACTGTGCCGGCGCCGCGCGAGCCGACGCCGATGTCGGGCTGGCGCGTCAGCGCCGTCGTCTGGCCGCTGTCGAGCAGCTCGACGTAAGCGCCGAACGCGCTCTCGTGATCGGGCAGCGTGCCGTGCTCGCAATCGACGCTCCAGGTGCGCACGCCGGGCAGGCGCGCCGAGGCGCGGGTGACGCGGCCGTCGCCGGCATCGACGGCATTGAGGTAGGACAGGCCCTCGTTGCCGTCGAAGGAAAAACCATCGGGCGTGAAGCGGGCGCGGCCGACGACGAGCAGCAGCTTGTCGGCAAAGCGCGACAGCGTTTTGTCGCGCTGCTCGTCGAGCCGCTCGCGCAAAGCCAGCGCCTGGTCGAGCACGGCCTGCGGCGGCACGCCCCAGGTGTAGGCGTTCAACTGCGCCTCTTCGTTGTGCCACCAGTTGTGCTCGCGCACGGCAGCCAGGTCACGCGCGGCGAGGTCCTTCCACGTCGCTTCATCGGCCAGGCCTTGCGAGGCATCGGTGAGCGCGGCCTGCAGTTGCAGAAAGCCCGGCATCGCCGCCATCAGCGCGCGCGCGCTCGCGTCCTGGAACGGCGCGCCGAAGGCCACCAGCGTGTTGCCGAAGGTGTCGTCGCCCGACAAGACCTGCATCGGCGCCCACGAGCCGCCGTTGGGCGTGCCGAGCATCAGCACGCGCGCGCCGGGGCGCGCCATCAGGCGCTCGAACAAGTCCGGCGCTTCGAGCTGCAGCGTGCGCACGACGAGGCCGCCCATCGAGTGCGCGATGAAGCGCACCGGCTGGCCGCTGCCTTCGCGCGCATCGAGCGCGGCCTCGGCGACTTGCGCCAGCCGCCGCGCTTCGTCTTCGAGCGGGCGCCGCCAGTCGAACGAAAACTCGATGACCTCGTGCGTGGCCCGCAGGTGCGCGGCCAGATCGTCGTAGATCGGGCCGATCGCGCCGTCGGCGGTGACGCCCTGCGCTTCGGGCCAGGCCAGTCGCTTCAAGCCGTTGATGACGCGAAAGCCGAGCCAGATGCGTTTGCCGTTGACAGCGAGGTGGCTGCCGCAGATGCCGGGCAACAGGATCACCGCGGGTTTGTCGCTGGCCGGACGCGTGTCTTCCGCCCCGCGGGTTCGCGCCGCACGCGTGCCGCTCGAATCTTCACCGGCCCACGACAGCGGGCCGATGACGGCAAAGCCCGCCGGCTCGTTTTGCGTCAGCGCGTTGCACACCGCCTCGGCGCTGCGCTCGCCGGCGAAATAGCTGTTGTGCGCGACCTTGGCGCCGCGGTCGAGCAGGAACAAGGCGCCGCCGGCGCGCGGTGCGCCGCCGTACATCGAGCGCGTCTGGACGACGAAGTCGTTGTCGGTCCAGTAAAA
>JANMHY010000307.1:0-12583 GCA_031375525.1 Burkholderiales bacterium | reverse complement strand
CTTCGACGAAGTGTTGGTGCGCGAGTGGCAGCCCGGCCAGCTGCTCGACACGCATCGCCATCCGTTCGCCGTCAAGGCGCTGGTGGTGCGCGGCGAGGTCTGGCTGACCGAGGGCGAGCAGGTGCGCCACTTGAAGGCCGGTGACGGCTTCGAGCTGGCGCGCGAGGTGCCGCATGCCGAGCGTTACGGCGATCAAGGCGCCACGTTCTGGGTGGCGCGGCGCAACGCGGCCTGAGAGCGGCTGCCATGCAACAGCGCCCGCTCGGCGGCTCCGGCCTTTCGACCGCGCCGCTGGTCTTCGGCGGCAACGTCTTCGGCTGGACCGCCGATGAGGCTACGTCGTTTCGCCTGCTCGACGCCTTTGTCGGTGCCGGCTTCAACCTCATCGACACGGCCGACGTCTATTCGCGTTGGGTACCGGGGCACGCCGGCGGCGAGTCGGAATCGATCGTCGGTCGCTGGCTGAAGAAGAGCGGCAAGCGCCATCAAGTGCTGGTCGCAACCAAGGTCGGCAAGGACATGGGTGAGGGCCGCACGGGCTTGTCGCCGAAGTGGATCCGCCAGGCCGTCGATGATTCGCTGCGCCGCTTGCAGACCGATCACATCGATCTCTACCAGTCGCACGACGACGATCCGAAAACGCCGTTCGAAGACACGCTGGGCACCTACGCCGACTTGATCCGCGCCGGCAAGGTGCGCGCCATCGGCGCGTCGAACCACAGCGCGGCGCGATTGGCGCAAGCGCTCGACACCAGCGAGCGCTTCGGCCTGCCGCGCTACGAGACGCTGCAGCCGCTGTACAACCTGGCCGACCGCGAGCCGTACGAGGCCGAGCTGGAGCCGCTGGTGCGCGCACGAGGTGTCGGCGTGATCAACTTCTTCGGCCTGGCGCGCGGCTTCCTGACCGGCAAGTACCGCAGCGAGGCCGACCTCGCCAAGAGCCCGCGGGGCGGCGGCGTGAAGCAGGCCTACTTCAACGAGCGCGGCTTTCGCATCCTGGCTGCGCTCGATGACGCTGCCGCGGCGCTCGACGCCACGCCCGCGCAAGTGGCGCTGGCCTGGCAGATGGCGCGGCCGGGCCTGACGGCGCCGATTGCCAGTGCCACGTCGGTGGCGCAGTTCGATGAACTCGCGCGGGCCGCGTCGTTGCAGATCGACGCGCCGACGATCGAAGCGCTCGACCTCGCCAGCGCCTGGCGCTGATGCTGACTCAGCGCCTGATTCCGCCCGATTCCAACAAGAAGAACTGCGGTTTCAGGTCCGCCAACGGGCCGCGCAGCTTGTCGATCTCGGCCGCAGGGCCGTGCACTTCCAGGCGCGTGATGTCGGCGATCTTCAGCGCTTCGCCGAGCAGTGCGCCGACGTTGTCGAGGTGCGCCAGCATCGCCGCGGCGTCGTCATAACCTTCGCGGCAATGCGCCGTGTCGCCGTCGAACGAGAACGCGTAGTGCACGCAGCCCTTCTCGCTGCCCGTGCGCTCGACGAAGCCGGCCACGCCGGCTTTGAACGCGGCGAGCTGGCCGGGCTTGACCTTGAAATAGGGAACGAGCGTGCAGACGGTGTCGGTGGCCATGGGGGTCTCCTGGAGGGGGACGGTGATGCTACGACTGCCGGATCGTCTTTCCAAGAGGGACAAGCTCGGCCGGCGATCGTGCACAGTGCTCATTTCACCCGCCATCGTGTCGAGGCCCTGTCGAACAACCGGCTGGTGCCGACGCTCACAATATCGGCATGGGTTCCCTCACACCACGCAGGAGCGACGCCCTGCGCCTGGCACAACAGGCGTGGAAGCTGCTGCACATCGACTCGGCGCGCGCCATCGAACTGGCCGACCAGGCGCTGACCAAGGCGCTGGCGCGCGGCGATGGCGCGGCCGAGGGCTGGGCACGCCTGGCACGCGGCTTTCACCTGATCTACTTCGCGCGGCCACGCGTCGCCGCCCCCGAGCTGCAGGCGGCGCAGCAGCTCTTCGAGCGCCTGGGCGATGGCGGTGGACGCATCCTGGCGCAGACCGGCCTGGCGCGCGGCTTGTGGCGCGAGGGACGCTACGACGAGTCGCTGCAGCTCGTGCTGGCGCTGCGCGACGAAGGCCTGGCGGTGCTGCGCGACGAGCAGCGCGGCCTGCTGCTCAACACGATCGCCGGCTGCTACTCGGCGCGCAATGAGTCGGAGCAGGCCTTTGCCTACATGTACCAGGCGCTGCGCGACGCGCCGCCGGCGCGCGGCCACGGCTACGACGCGGTGCTGCATTGCAACCTCGCGCACGAGCTGATGCAGCTCGGCGACTACGACGAGGCGCTGAAGCATGTCGAGGCCGGCCTGGCGCGCTTCGACCATGCCAGGAACCCGCGCCTGGCCAGCGTGCTGTGGATCAACCGCATCGTCATCAAGACCGAGCTCGGCCGCGCTGCCGAAGTCTTGCCGGACATCGAGCGTGTCGTCGCCTTGCCCACCGATGCCAGCGGCCGCGGCGCGCTGACGCCACATTTCGAGACCATGGCCATTGCAGCCTTCAGTGCCGGCGATGGTGCGCTCGGCCGCCGGCTCGTCGTGCGTGCACGCGAGGTCGAGCGCGAGCCGATCGTCGAAGAGCAGCTCGAACTGGCACTGGCCGAAGCGCTGCTCAGCTGCGCCGAGGACGACTTGCCGCGCGCCGCAGCGCAGCTCGAAGCCGCACACGACCGCGCCGCCGCGGGCGACCTCGGCGTCAGCCTGCGCGTGCGCTGCGCGGTTCATTTGCTGCAGTCGCAGGTGCTCGAATCGCAAGGCCACACCGCCGCGGCGCTGGCGGCCGTGCGCGAGTGGCAGCGCCTGTCGATCGAGCGCGCGCAAATGGCTTCGCGCGCGCACTACCAGGCCGCGGCCTTGCAGACCGAGTTGCTGTTGCTGCAACACCAGCTCGACGAGAAGGATGTGCAGCGCCGCGCCACCGAACGCGCGCGCGCCGAACTCGAAGCGGCCAACCACGCGCTGTCGCAGAAGATGAGCGAGGTGCAGGCCCTGCAGGAAGCGCTGCGCCAGCAGGCCACGCGCGATGAGCTGACCGGCCTGTTCAACCGCCGCCACTTGAACAACACGCTGCCGGCGATGTGGGCCTTGTCGCAGCGCGAACGCAAACCGCTGGCCGCGGTGATCATCGACCTCGACCACTTCAAGCGCGTCAACGACGAACATGGCCACGACGCCGGCGACCGCCTGCTCGCCGCGTTCGGCCGCGTGCTCGTCGCCAACCTGCGCAAGAGCGATGTCGCTTGCCGCTACGGCGGCGAAGAATTCTGCGTGCTGATGCCGGAGACGGATGCGGCCGGCGCGCAGAGAAAAATCGCGGCGCTGCTCAAACGCTGGCGCATCGAGTCGCTGATGCTGGGTGCGGTCGGCGATGCAGGCACGAGTTTTTCGGCGGGCGTGGCCGATTCGAACTGCGTGGCGATCAGCTGGCAGGCATTGTTGAAGCGCGCCGACGACGAGCTGCTGACGGCCAAGCGCGCGGGCCGCAACCGGGTGCTGGTGGCTGCGGCCTGACTACTCGCCGGATTTGCCGAGCAGCGTGAAGTGCTCGACCACCGGCGGCGACGCGAAGAACGGCCCGACGATGGCGCGCCACTGCGCGAACAGCGGCCCGCCGCGAAAGCCGACAGTGTGATCTTCCAGCGTGTCCCAGAAGATCTGGAGCAGGTAGCGCTCGGGGCTCTCGACGCCCTTGTTGACCTTGTAGCCGCGGTAGCCCTTGGCCTGCGAAATCACGGTCGTCAGGCCGCGCACGATGGCTTCGTCGAACGCGGCTTGCTGGCCGGCTGCGATGCGGATGTCGGCGACTTCGAGGATCACGGTTTGCACCCCCGGCCCGGATCGGCCAATGCTTTGACCGCGACGCCGGTGACGACGTTGTAGTTGCCCTTGACCTCGCGCACGTAGAAGTCCTGCGTCGGGTTGCGTTGCGGCGAGAGCGTGAACTTGCCGCGCGGGCTGTCGATCTGGGCCTTGTTCATCGCCGCGTACAGCGCGTCCTTCTTGCTCGTGTCGCCTTTGACGGCGTTCAAGCCGATGGCCAGCATCTGCGCTGCGTCATAGCCTTGCAGCGCGTACACGTCGGGGTTGACCTTGTTGGCCACGGCGAACTTGTTGCGGAAGGCCGTGTTGCGCGGTGTCTCGATGTTGTCGCCGTAGTGCAGCGCGGTGATCAGGCCCTGCGCCGACGACCCTTGAGCTTCGAGCGTGCCGTCGGTGAGAAAGCCCGAGCCGACCAGCGGAATGCTCTTCTTCAAGCCCGCGGCGTCGTAGTCCTTGACGAATTTGACCGCGCCGCCGCCGGCGAAGAACGCAAACACCACGTCCGGCTTCTGCGACGCGATTTCGGTCAGCAGCGGCTGGAACTCGACACCGGGGAACGGCAGCGACAGATCCTTCATGACCTTGCCGCCGCCTTTTTCGAACGCCTCGGTGAAGCCCTTGACGGTCTCGTTGCCGGCGGCGTAGTTCCAGGTGATCGTCATCGCGCGCTTGTAGCCCTTGCCCGCGGCGACGACGCCGGTGGCGTAGCCCGGCTGCCAGTTGGAGAAGCTCGAACGAAAGATGTTGGGCGCGCATTGCGGGCCGGTGATCGCATCGGCGCCGGCATTGGGCACGATCAGCAGCGTGCCGCTGTCCTTGGCCGCCCGCGCCATCGCCAGCGCCACGCCGGAGTGCACGGTGCCGACGATGACATCGACGTTGTCGCGCTTGATGAGTTTGTTGACGTTGTCGGTGGCCTTGCTCGGCTCGCTCTCGTCATCGACCTTGAAGTATTGGATCTCGCGCCCGCCCAACTTGCCGCCCTGTTCTTCGACATGCAGCTTGAAGCCGCGCTCGATCATGTCGCCGAGCGCAGCAAAGGTGCCGGTGGACGGCAGCATCAGGCCGACCTTGAGCGGCGGCTGCGCTTGTGCAAAGGCGCTGGAAGAGAGGGCCGCCAGAGCCGCGGCGGCGAACAGGGTATGCAACGGGCGCATGGACAAGGACTCCTAAGAAGAGGCGTGAGCATGCCTGCACCGTTGCTGCATCAGCAACGGGGTTATCGTGGGGCTGCGTCTGTCATGGCGTGCGCACCAGCAGGACGCAAGCCTGTGGCTATCATGGAAACCTTCGAATTTGCATTGTATTGATGGCACTCTTGATTTCGCGCGTTGTGTCGATACTTGTCCGGTGGCCGCGAAATGACAGTCGGTCGAACGTGTATATTTTTGTTCCTACTTCGAGGACATGAAACATGACACCCTCGTCTCGAGCGCCTGCCGCCAAACCAAAGCGCGCCAAAAAAGCGGCCCCCAATGCGAGTAGCGCCCGGCCGAAAACGGCCGTCGCGAAACGGACCAAGAAGTCTGCAACCAACGTTGCCATCGCGACAGAACTTGCGCCCGCCGTCGCCATTGCCTTGCTGGACAAGACCGAACAATCGCCAGACGCTCCTGCCCCGGCGCTCGATTGCCTGGCTGCAGGGGCCTCGTCTTCGGAAACCACAGGCAAGGTGCGAGTGGAACTCCTGTTCGACAACGGGGCGGTATTGCCGGTCGAGATGAGCAAGGCTGCGGGAGCAGCGCTCTCGAAGGGGCTGGCAGCGGAAGTGCCCAAGAAGTAGGCTGCCGCTCGGCGCGGTCGACTCGCCGTTGCGGCCCTGTCCGACAGACGCCGCCCGGGACGCTGCCTACAGTGCGCGAGGTCAGGAGCCGCGGAGACCCGAATCGTGCGGCTGCGACTGTCCACCCCCGCGCCGCGCAGCCAGCACCGCTGCTGCGCACGCTCTCAGCATGCACGATGACATCGACCCACACCGAAACACCCACTCCCTCTGCCACCCTGAATGCCCTGGAAACGGCACTGGATCAGAGCCACGACGTCAAGGCCAAGGTGGAAGCCTGTGCTGAGGACCTCGCGTCGGCCAATGACCTCGTGAAAGTTCGGATTGCCGAGGGTGCGACCACGCTACCGGCCACTCAGGCGCTGCAAAACGGCGTGGCGGTGGAGCTCAAGGTGCAGGAGTGCGCCGATGACCTGCAGCAGGTCACCGACAACCTGGCCCAGGGTGTGGGTGCGGTCAAAAAGGTGGAGCAGGCCTTGAGCCGGTCGCGCGATGCGTTGGTGGAATCTGAGGCGGCGCTGGAGACATCGCGCCAGGCCGAGCGGACGGCAAGCCTGCAGGCCATGCATGACCGGAAGACTGGCTTGCCCAACCGCACGCTGTTCGACGACCGGCTGGCACAGGCGATTGCGGGCGCAGAGCGCCACGGCTGGACGTTGGCAGTGATGTTTCTGGACCTCGATCGTTTCAAGGCCATCAACGACACCCACGGCCATGCCGCTGGTGATTCCGTGCTGACGATCGTGGCGCAACGCCTGCTCAGCCATGCGCGCGACGAAGACACGGTGTGCCGCAACGGTGGCGATGAGTTCTTGTACCTGCTGATCAATCCGACAGGCCGCGAGAACGTCGCGCGCATCGCAGCCCTCGTGCGGACGGCGATCGCGCACCCGATCAGCCTCGATACGCTGCAGCTCGAGATCACGCCGAGTATCGGCATCGCGCTCTACCCCGAGCACGGCACCAGCGGTGACAAGCTGGTAGCCAATGCCGACGCGGCGATGTACCGGGCCAAGCAGCTTCGCACTCCTTGCGAGTTCTTCGAGGCGCTCGTAGCGTAGAGCGTCATCCGACAGGCGCGGACAGCCTGAGCAGAATGACGCCGTGGCCAGCATCGCCGGCGGTGTTCTAGGGCATCGCGGTGCTCTGTTGCAGAGGGGTCATCAGATGCGTTCGACGATCAGGGCAATGCCCTGGCCGACGCCGATGCACATCGTGCACAGCGCGTAGCGGCCCTGGCTCTTGTGCAACTGGTTGATCGCGGTGGTGACGAGCCGCGCGCCGCTCGCGCCCAACGGGTGGCCCAACGCAATCGCGCCACCGTTCGGGTTGACGCGCGGGTCATCGTCCTGCAGACCGAGGTCGCGCAGCACCGCCAGGCCTTGCGCGGCGAAGGCTTCGTTGAGCTCGATCACGTCCATCTGCGCCAGCGTCAGGCCGGAGAGTTCGAGCACCTTGCGTGTGGCCGGTGCCGGGCCGATGCCCATGATGCGTGGCGCCACACCGGCCGTGGCCATGCCGACCACGCGGGCGCGCGGCGTCAGGCCGTGCTGCTGGGCGGCGCTCTCGCTGGCCAGCAGCAACGCGCAGGCGCCGTCGTTGACGCCGCTGGCATTGCCGGCCGTCACGCTGCCGTCGGGCTTGACGACGCCTTTCAACCGCGCCAGCGATTCGAGGCTGGTCTCACGCGGGTGTTCGTCCTTGACGACGATCAGCGGCTCCGCTTTTTTCTGCGCAATCATCACTGGCGTGATCTCGTCGTCGAAGAAGCCGCTCAGTTGTGCGGCCACCGCCTTCTGCTGCGAGGCCAGCGCCATGCGGTCCTGCGCTTCGCGCTCGATGCCGTAGTCGGTCGCGACGTTCTCCGCTGTTTCCGGCATCGAGTCGACGCCGTACTGTTCTCGCATCAACTTGTTGACGAAGCGCCAGCCGATCGTCGTGTCGTAGACCGCGTTGCTGCGCGAGAACGCGCTCTCGGCCTTGGGGCTAACGAACGGCGCGCGGCTCATGCTCTCCACGCCACCGGCGATCATCAACTGGGCCTCGCCGCTCTTGATCGCGCGCGCCGCCGTGCCCACCGCGTCCATGCCCGAGCCGCAGAGGCGGTTGATCGTGCCGCCGGGCACGTCCTTCGGCAGGCCGGCGAGCAAGAGCGACATGCGGGCGACGTTGCGGTTGTCCTCGCCGGCCTGGTTGGCGCAGCCGAAGAGCACGTCGGTGACCGCCGCCCAATCGACTTTGGGGTTGCGCGCCATCAATGCGCGCAGAGGCACGGCACCGAGGTCATCGGCGCGCACCGAAGACAAAGCACCGCCGTAGCGGCCGAAGGGGGTACGGATGGCGTCGCAGATAAAGGCGTGGGTCATGGTCGGGTCTGACGGCGAAGGAAGGGGCTCGCACGATAACGCTCGCCGCGGTAGTGGTGGTCGAGCGCGTCCAGCAAGGCGACAACGTCGCGCGCATGCCAGAGCGCTAGCCACTCGAACGGCCCGGCGGGGTAGTTGACGCCGAGCTTCATCGCCGCGTCGGCGCCGGCTTCGCTGCACACGCCTTGCTGAACCGCATCGGCCGCTTCGTTGATCAGCATGGCTACCGTGCGGGCGACAACGAGACCCGGCGTATCAGCGAGCGGCAGCGGCGCCAAGCCGAGCGCGGCCAGCCACGCGTCGGCCTGCGCGCGCCACGACTCGCTGGCGCACGAAGCCACCGCGAACGCGAGCGCGGTGCCCGGTGACGCCGGCAAGACGAGCGGCCGGTCGAACACCGCCACGTCTGACGTGCCGAGCACGGCGGACATCTCGCCGGCCGTGCGGCCGTCGGTGAGCACGAGGCGCGCGTTGTCGATCGACAAACCTGTCCACGAACTGTCACGCGCGCGCGCGGGCCCCCAGCCTTGCGGTTCCAGCGCTTTGGCGGCGGCGCTTTCTAAGAAGTCGGCGATCACACCGTCGCCATGCACCGTGACCTCGCGTGCGGTGGCGGGTGCGTCGTGCAGCGCGACGGGCAATGCCGTGGTGCCCTCCGGGTAGCGATAGAAGCCGCGCCCGCTCTTGCGGCCGAGCAGCCCGCCATCGACGAGTTCGCGCTGCACCAGCGACGGCACATAGCGCTTGTCGTAGAAGTTGGTTTCGTAGACCGAGTTCGTGACCGCGAAGTTGGTGTCGTGGCCGATCAGGTCCATGAGTTCGCACGGCCCCATGCGAAAGCCCGCCGCCTTGATGCAAGCGTCGAGCACCTGCGGCGTTGCGGCCTGCTCCTGCAGCAGCGCCAGCGTCTCGGCGTAGAACGGCCGCGCAATGCGGTTGACGATGAAGCCCGGCGTGCTCTTCGCATGCACCGGCGTCTTGCCCCAATGCTTGCTGAGTTCGAAGATCGCGTCGGCGACAGCCGGCTCCGTGTGCAGGCCGCTGACGACTTCGACCAGCTTCATCAGCGGCACCGGATTGAAGAAGTGCATGCCGACCAAACGGCCCGGATGCTGCAAGCCGTTGGCAATCGCGGTGACCGAAATCGACGAGGTGTTGCTGGCCAGCACGCACTGCGCGCCGACGATGGCTTCGAGCTGCTTGAACAGAGCGCGCTTCGCGTCGAGCTTTTCGACGATGGCTTCGACGACGAGGCCGGCGTTGGCGGCGCCATCGATCTTGGCCAGCGGCTCGATGCGTTGCAGTGTGGCCTGCGCGTTCTCCGCCGTCACCTTGCCTTTGGCAACCAACCCGTCGAACGTGGCGGCGAGCTTGGCCTTGGCGTCGCGCGCCGCGCCGTCGCGCGCGTCGAACAACAGCACCGCGTGGCCGGCCTGCGCAGCGGTCTGTGCGATGCCCGCGCCCATGATGCCGGCGCCGACGACGAGCACGGGCGTGCCTTGGAGTTTGATTGTCATGTCCGGGCCGCCCGGCCGCCCGAAGGCACGGACGCGCCCCCAGGGCCATGCAATGGCCCTTGCCGTGCCATGGGGGTAGCGAGCAAAGCGAGCTTGGGGGTTGTCATTCGGGAATCCACTTCGCCGGGCGCTTGCCGAGAAACGCCGCAAAGCCTTCCTTGGCTTCGTCGGTGCCACGAACGCGGCTGATGGTTTGCGCAGTGAGTTCGCGCACCTCGGGCGTGATCGGGCCAACGTCGAGTTGCGCAAAGAGCTGCTTGATCTCGCGCTGTGCGTTCGGGCTGCCGGCGAGCAACTCCTTCAGCGTCGCATCGACGGTGGCATCCAGTTCAGCCAGCGGCGCGACCTGTTGCACGAGGCCGAGCGTCAATGCTTCTCGAGCGCCGATGCGCGTCGTCGTCAGCGCCAGGCGTTTGGCGTGACGCTTGCCGACGGCGTTGGTGACGTACGGCCCGATGACCGCAGGCAGGATGCCGAACTTGGCTTCGCTGACCGAAAAACTCGCGTTGTCGGCCGCGATCGCGATGTCGCAAGCGCAGGCCAGGCCCACGCCGCCGCCGAGTGCTGCACCTTGCACGCGGGCGACGGTCGGCTTCGGGCACGACTCGATGCGAGCGAGCATCGCTGCGAAGGTGCGCGCGTCCTGCAGGTTCCACTCCTGCGACGCTTCACTGGCGCGCTGCATCCATTGCAGGTCTGCGCCGGCGCTGAAGTGTTTGCCGTCGCCGGCGAGCACAATCACGCGCACGTCGTTGTCGTCGATCAGCGCGGCGAACGCGGCGTCGATCTCGGCGATCATCGCTTCATCGAAAGCGTTGAACACCGCCGGGCGTGACATCGTGATCTGCGCGACGCCGGGTGAGCGGCGCGTGATCGTCAAGGTTGGCATCAGTAGGTCTCCAGGTGCAGCCGGCCTTCCTTCTTCAGCGCTGCGCCGACCGCTTCCCACGCCAAGCCGGCCTGCGTGGCCACGTCGCGCAGTGCGAGCACGACGCCTTCCTCCATGCTCTTCAAGCCGCAGACGTAGAAGTACGTGTTCGGCTCCTTGAGCAACGGCACCAGATCGGCCGCGCGCTCGCGCATCAGGTCCTGGACGTACTTCTTCGGCTGGTTCGGCGTGCGGCTGAACGCAAAATTGATGTCGATGAAATCCTTCGGCAAGTTCATCAGCGGGCCGAAGTAGGGCAGCTCTTCTTTCGTGCGCGCGCCGAAGAACAGCATCAGCTTGCCGCCTTCGAACTTGCCGCTCTGGCGCAAGCGGCGCCGCCATTCGGTCATCGCACGCATCGGCGCGCTGCCGGTGCCGGTGCAGATCATGACGATGTTCGATCGCGGATGGTTCGGCATCAGGAAGCTGGCGCCGAACGGCCCGATGACCTGCACGCTGTCACCGACCTTCAAGTCGCACATGTAGTTGCTGGCCACACCGCGCACCGCTTGGCCCTGATGGTCGGCGAGCACGCGCTTGATCGTCAGCGACAGGTTGTTGTAGCCCGGCCGCTCGCCGTTGCGCGGGCTGGCGATCGAGTACTGGCGCGCGTGGTGCGGCTTGCCCTGCGCATCGGTGCCGGGCGGGATGATCGCGATCGACTGGCCTTCGAGCACCGGCAACGGCATCGCGCCGAGGTCGAGCACGATGTGATGCGTTTCGTTCTCGGTGCCGGCTTCGTTGACCTTGAAGTTGCCGACGACACTGGCCGTCGTCGGGCCGGTTTTCGGGCCGTAGAGGTTGGTGTACGCATGCGCGGCCGACCACGGCGGCACGGTCGCGCCGAACTGCGCGCTGTTGAACGGCTCTTCACCGCTGGCCGCGGCCTGCAGCGGCGGCGTGCTCGGGTGCTCGGCGGCCACGGCGCCCTCGATCTCCTTTTCGACAGGCAGCTCATCCCATGTCAACTGGTCATCGACGCTGTAGGCCTCGGCCTTGAGGACGGTGCGCCAGTTGTCGATGCTGCCGGTCGGGCAGGGCGAGATGCAGTCCATGCAGAAGTTGCACTTGCTCGCATCGACGACATAGTTGCGCGAGTCGTGCGTGATCGCCTTGACCGGGCAGATCGCTTCGCAGGTGTTGCAGCGAATGCAGATCTCGGGGTCGATCAGGTGCTGTTTGAGGGCGGTGATTTCGGCGGGCGCGTTCATGTTGTGTTGTCTCCTTTGTCTTTGCTCCTTCCCCCTGAAAGGGGGAAGGTTGGGATGGGGGTTGATTCTCGGCACGCCACCACCCGACCCCCACCCCGGCCCTCCCCCTTGCAGGAGGAGGGTGACAAGTCAATTGAATCGTACGTACTCGAAGTCCACGGGTTGGCGGTTGATCCCCATCACTGGCGGTGCGATCCAGTTGGCGAACTTGCCGGGCTCGACGACGCGGCCCATCAGGCTGGCGACGAACGCGCGGTCTTCGCCGCTCGGCAGCCACTCGTTCTTCTTCGCACTCCACTCGGCATCGCTGACCACTCGGCCGTCCGGCGACACCTTGGCGCCGGCGAGGGCACCGATGTTGCGGTGGAACGCCTTGTGCGGCACGGTCAGCTTGAACGGGATGCCGGCCTTGTCGATGACCTTGTTCCAGCGCTCGACACCGGCCACGCTGTCCTTGATGTAGTCGTCGCGCAGCACTTCGTTCAGTGCATTCAACATCGGCACTTCTTTCTCGACGATGGCGCCGTTCTGCACGGTCAGCACCTTGTAGGTCTGGCCGCGCAGCTCGTGGTCATCGACGCGCTTGCCTTCTTCGTAGCGGCCCTTGAGTCCCGTCGAATAGAACGTGGCGGCATTGCTCGACTCGTCGGCGCCGAACAGATCGACCGTGACGCTGAAATGGAAGTTCAGATAGCGCTGAATCGTCGGCAGGTCGATCACGCCGGCCGCGCGCAGGCGCTTGGCATCGTCGGTCTTCATTTCGTTCATCGCCGCGCAGGTGCGTGCGATGACGCGCGACACGCCGCTCTCGCCGACGAACATGTGGTGCGCTTCTTCCGTCAGCATGAACTTGGTCGTGCGCGCCAGCGGGTCGAAGGCGCTCTCAGCGAGCGCACAGAGCTGGAACTTGCCGTCCCGGTCGGTGAAGTAAGTGAACATGAAGAACG
>JANMHY010000406.1:0-7259 GCA_031375525.1 Burkholderiales bacterium | reverse complement strand
AGCTCCCAGTCCAGCACCGCCAGCACGCGCGGCTCGTGCGGGTGGAAGATCAGGTTGTCGATCCTGAAGTCGCCGTGCACCAGCGAAGTCTCGTCGGCTTCGGGTAGGTGCGCGGGCAGCCATTCGATCAAGTGCTCCATTGCGGCGATGGGTTCGCTGATCCCGGTTTGGCTGGCGCGGTCCTGCTGGGTCCAGCGCTCGATCTGGCGCTTCAGGTACTGGCCCGGGCGGCCGTAGCCGGCCACCCCGGCGACCTGGTGGTCGACGCCATGCAATACCGCGATGACGCGGTTCATCTCGTCGTAGATCGCGCCGCGCTGCTCGATCGTCATGCCGGGCAGGGACGGGTCGAGGAAGTTGCGGCCTTCGACGTGCTCCATCACATAGAAGGCGCTGCCGATCACCGCGGCGTCCTCGCACAGCAGATGTACATGCGGCACCGGCACCGCGCTGTGGGCCAGCGCCGCCATCACGCGGTACTCGCGTTCGACCGCGTGCGCCGAAGGCAGAAGCACGCCCGGTGGCTTGCGCCGCAGCACCCAGCGCCGGCCGCCGGCCTCGATCAGATAGGTCGGGTTCGACTGGCCGCCGCTGAACTGCTGGGCGGTGAGCTCTCCGCCGAAGCCGGGCAGGTGCTGGCGCAGGTAGGCGGCCAGCGGCTCTAGCGCGAACGGATGCCTCATCGTCGGGACTTCTTCTTCGGTTGGTTGCGGGATTCCAGCCAGTCGGCGATGCCAGGCGCCAGCACCGCCTGCGCCTTGCCGCCGACGAAGGTGCCGATGTGCCCGCCAGGCACCGACAGTTCGGCATAGTCGGTGGTGCCGAAGTGTCGGCCTTGGCCGCGCGAGCAGGCGGTGGGGATCACGACGTCGCCGTCGGCGGAGACGTTGAGCACCGGCATCGTCACCTTGCGCAGGTCGACGCTGCGGCCGCCGAGCGCGAACTCGTTGCGGATCAGCTTGTTGTCCTGGTACAGGTCCTTGAACCACTGGCGCACGAACTCGCCTGGCGTATCGGGGCGGTCGCCGAGCCAGCGCTCCATGCGCAGGAAGTTCAGCAACTTGCGGTCGTCCTCGAGCACGTCGATCAGGCCGACGGTGTACTTGGCCAGGTTGCCCACCGGGTTCATCATCAGGAAGCTGTGGCCCACCGACGGCCCCGAGGCGTTGCCCATCGAATCGACGAGCGCGTCGATGTCGTCGCCGGTTAGCGCACGCGCCCAGCGGTTCATATAGCCGCCGGCTGCCTCAGGCGCCGCCCTGTCGCCGTGGAAGTCGATCGGCGTGACCGTGAGCACGAGGTTGCGTACTTTCTCCGGGTGCAGCGCGGCGTGGCACAGCGACAGCACGCCGCCCTGGCAGACGCCGATCAGGTTGATGCTGTCCACCGCCTCGCGTTCGCGGATCACATCGACGCAGCCATCGAGGTAGCCGTTGACGTAGTCGTCGATGGTCAGCCAGCGGTGGCGACGCCGCGGCTCGCCCCAGTCGACCATGTACACATGCAGCCCGCGCGCCAGCAGCTTGCGCACGAAGGAGCGCTCGGCTTCGAGGTCGATCATCTGGTAGCGGCCGACCAATGCGTAGGCAATCAACACGATGGTCGGCGGCCCCGCCGGCTTTGCAGCCTGCGGGTCTGGGCGGTAGCGGTACAGGCGCACCATGTCCTCGCGCCACACCTCGTCCTTCGGCGCGGTCGCGATGGCGAGCTCACTTTCGCTGAAGGCAGCGACGCGCTGTGCGCCCTTGACGATCTTGTGCTGCGCTTCGTTCAGCTCGCGCAGCAGCGCCAGCGGTTGGATGTCGACGGGCCTACGGTTCATGCGCGGCTCCCAGCGGTGCCGGCGCGTGCCGCGCGCTTGAGCTCGCGCAGCTCGCGCTTGAGCTGCTGGATCTCGCGGAATGCCTCATCAACCTCGACCCGCGTCGGCTGGCCGACCGCTTCGGCACCGAGCGCCGAGAGCTTCTGCCAGCCGCTGCGCCGACGCGACGTGGCGCGCACGCTGGCGGCGGTCGCGGCCAGGCCGGGCTCGGAGAGCATCGCCGCATGCATGGCGCCGTCCAACTCGCCCAGGCCCACGCGCAGCAACGCGGTCGGCGAACTGATCGTCTGGCCCTCGCTGCGCATGCGGTCCAGCCGCTGCGTGAGGCGGCTCATGCCGTCGAAGGCGCCGGCCGCGACGACGCCGGCGATCTGTGCGTTGGCGACGCATTCATCGAGCTGCGCCGCCGCGAGTTCGCACCAGGTCTCGAACGCGTCGCGCGCCGGACGCAGGCCGAAGGCGTCGGCCAGCGGGCCGTAGACACGCTCGGCCGCGGCCATCCATGGGATCTCGTCGGTGATCGAATTCATAAGGTGCTCACGAGGTGGCCACCATCGGCGGCGATCACGCTGCCGGTGATGTAGGCGCCGGCGTCAGAGGCCAGCAGCAGCAGCGGGCCATCCAGATCGGCTGCGCGGCCGAAGCGGCGTTGCGGGATGCGCGCCATCAGCCGCTGGCCCGCGTCCGAGGCCAGGAAGTCGTGGTTCAGCTCGGTCTCGACATACCCTGGCGCGAGCGCGTTGACGCGGATGCCGTGGCGCGCGAGTTCGAGCGCCATCGCGCGTGTGAGATGGATCAGCCCTGCCTTCGACGCGCAGTACGGTGCCACGCCACCAGAGACCCGAACACCCGTGATCGACGCAATGTTGACGATCGCACCGGGGCGACGTGCAGCGACGAGCCGGCGTGCGCCTTCCTGCGCCACCAGCCAGGCGCCCTTGAGGTTGGTGTCAACGACGTCGTCCCAGTCGCTTTCGGTCTGCTCCAGCAGCGGCCGCGAGACCGCGACGCCGGCGTTGTTGACAATCAGGTCGGCCGGTCCCTGCCTGGCTTCGATGGCATCGAAGCCGGCGCGCACGCTGGCTGCGTCGGTGACATCCATCGCGACCGCGAAGGCGCGGCCACCGGCGGCTTCGATCTCGGCCACCGTGGCGGCCAGCTTGTCGGCGCGCCGCGCCGCGACCGCAACGGTTGCGCCGGCGCGCGCCAGCGTCGCCGCAAAGTGGCGGCCGAGCCCACTCGACGCGCCGGTGACGAGTGCAATGCGCCCGTCGAGCTTGAAATTCGTGAGCAGGCTCACTTCGTCTTCTCCGCCGTTCGGTGCTGTTTGAGGATTCGTTTCGCCAGGCTCCAGCGGTGCACTTCCGAGGGGCCGTCGTAGATGCGGAAGGCGCGCATGTCGGCAAAGATGCGTGCGACCACGGTCTCGCCGGTGACGCCCTGGCCGCCGAGGATCTGCACGCAGCGGTCGGCGACGCGCCAGACCGCTTCCGAGACCATCACCTTCGCCCGGCTCGATTCGTGCAACCCGAGTTCGCCCTGGTCCAGCACCCAGGCGCAGTGCCAGATGGCGAGCCGCGCCATATGAAGGTCCATCTCGTTGTCGGCGATCATGAAGCCGATGCCTTCGTGTTCGCCGATCGCGCGCCCGAAGGCCTGGCGGCGGCGCGCGTAGTCGACCGCGATGTCGTGCGCGCGCCGCGCCGCGCCGAGCCAGCGCATGCAATGCGTCAATCGGGCCGGCGACAGCCGCACTTGGGCGTAGCGGAAGCCCTGGCCCAACTCGCCCAGGATCGCGCTCGCCGGCACGCGCACGCCTTCGAATCGAACGACGCCGTGGCCGCCGGGAAAACAGGTGTCCAACGTCTCCAGGTTGCGCTCGATCGTGATGCCCGGCAATGTCATCTCGGTTAGGAACATCGTTGCCCCGGCACCCGGCACCATCGCCATCACGATCGCGAGTGTCGCGCCTTCGGCACCGGTCGTGAACCACTTGAGTCCGCTGATGACATAGTCGTCGCCGTCGCTATCTTTGTCGGGGAGGGCCTGCGTCTGAAGCATCGACGGGTCGGAGCCGGCACCCGGCGGCGGCTCGGTCATGCAGAAGCAAGAGCGGATCTCGCCGGCGGCCAGCGGGCGCAGCCAGCGCTCTTTCTGCGGCGGCGTCGCAACCGCTTCCAGCAGGTGCATGTTGCCTTCGTCGGGCGCGAAGACGTTCAGCGCGACCGGGCCGAGCATCGAGTAGCCGGCTTCCTCGAATGCGATCGCGCGCCCGCGGTGCGACAGCGCGAGGCCGCCGTATTCGTGGCCGACGTGCGGCGACAGCAGCCCGGCGCTGCGCGCGCGGCCGATCAGCTCGCTGCGCAACGTTTCGTCAGGGCCGTGCGGGCCCAGGCGCGGATCGCGCTCGAGCGGAATCACCTGCTCGGCGATAAAAGTGCGGATCTGCGACTGCAATGCGCGCAGCGGCTCGGGAATGGTGAAGTCCATCATCAACCTTCACGCCAGCGGCGCTCGGCGTCGTCCCACGCGGCCAAGGGCTGCAGGTCGGGCACCCAAGCCAGGCCCGACTTGGCGTCCGACGACACCGCTTCAGGTGTGACCAGCACGTCCAGCAGCGCCGGCCGGCCGCTGGCGACCACGGCGAGCGCGCGGTCGATCACCGCCGGCAGGTCCTCGGCGCGTTCGACGCGCTCGGCGTGCAGTCCGAAAGCCCGCGCCATCGCCGCGTGGTCGGCGAACTGCAGCCGGGTGCCGACAACCTTGCCATGCGTCTCCTGCTGGTCGCGCACCTCGATCGCCCAGCTGCCGTTGTTGGCGACGACGATCAGCACCGGCGCTTTGTGGCGCGCTGCGGTGTCGATCTCCATCGCGTTGAAGCCGAAGGAGCCATCGCCGGTGACGACGGCGACGGTGCGGCCGGGCAGCGCCAGGCTGGCCGCGATGCCGAACGGTGTGCCGATGCCGATGCAGCCCAACGAGCCCGGGTCGAGGTAGGTCGTGGCCGGCAGGCCGACACGCGCGAAGCTGAGAAAGTCGCCACCGTCGGCGACGATCACGGCGTCGCGCGGCAGCTTTTCGCGCAGCGCGGCGAGCAGCTTGTTCGGGTGCATCAGGCCGTCGCTGCCGGGCTGGGCTGCGTTCATCGACGCCAGCAGCTTGCCGGCGCGGGCGAGGTGCTTGGCGCGTACGTCGCGCGCCCAGTCGGCGTCGGTCGCGGGCACACGGTTGGCGGCGGCCTGAAGGATGGCCTCGAGGGCATCGCCCACCGTCGCCAGGATCTCGACCGCACCTCGCCGGTTGTCGCGCAACTCGGGCGCACAGTCGGCGATGCGCAGCAACTTCGCGTCGCCGAACACCGCTGGTGATCCGTAGGCGAGCTGGAAGTCGAGCCGGCGGCCGAGGGTGATCACCAGGTCGGCCTGGCTCATCACCGAGCCGCGCATCGCGGCGACGACCGACGGATGTTCGTCGGGCACCAGGCCGCGGCTTTCGCCGGTGTCGAGGTACAGCGCACCGAGCTGGTCGAGCAGCTTCGTCAGCGGCGCCGCAGCGCCACGCGCGCCGCGGCCAGAGATGAACAGCGGCCGCTTGGCCGACCACAGCAGTTCGACCGCGGCCAACACGGCGTCGGGGTCGGGCAGCATGCGTCCACGCGGCTTGGGCGCCAGGTGCTCGGGAAGCTGCAACGCACGCGGCACCTCGGCGCGCAGCGTGTCGACCGGAAAGTCCAGGTACACCGGCCCCGGCTCGCCGCCCTGGCCGAAAGCGCGTGACACCGCTTCGTCCAGCTCCTGCAGCACGAGCGAGGGCTCTCGCACCGTGCGTGCATAACGCGTCAGCGGGCGCACGAAGTCGGTGTGAGCCATGTCCTGCAGCGCGCCGCGGTTCTCTTGCGCGCGCGGCGGCGTGCCCGACAGCACGAGCACCGGCGCGCGGGCGACGTTCGCGTTGGCGATTCCGGTCATGGCGTTGGTGACACCGGGGCCCGCGGTCACCATCGCAACGCCCAGCCCGCCGGTCAGCTCGGCATGCGCATGCGCCATGTAGACCGCGGCGCGCTCGTCGCGCACGTCGACGATGCGGATGCCTTCGGCGTCCAGGCGCATCCACATCGGCATGATGTGGCCGCCGCAGAGGGCGAACACGCGATCGACGCCGCGCGCCTTCAGAAAGCGAGCGATCAGCGCGGCGGCGGAGTTCTCAGTGATGATCGGATTGGTCATGGTGGGTCTCACAGGAAGCCGGTGGAAATCCAGGGCACGGCGGCGACGACCACCAGGCCCACGAGCAGCGCAATCACGTAGCCGATGATCGGCTTCATGCCCTCGGAAGGGTCGACACGTCCGACGGCGCAGGCGGCGTAGTAGCCGACGCCGAAGGGCGGCGCGAACAGGCCGACGCCCATCGCCAGCACGACGACCATCGCGTAGTGCACCTCGTGCACACCGATCATCCGCGCGATCGGGAACACCAGCGGCCCGAACAGCACGATCGCCGGGATGCCCTCGAGCACGCTGCCCAGGATCACGAAGGCGACGATGGACACCGCGAGGAAACCGAACTTGCCGCCCGGCAGCGCGGCCATCGCGGCGGCGAGCGTGTTCGAGAAGCCCGACTGCGTGAGCGCCCAGGCCATGCCGGTGGCGGTGCCGATGATGAACAGGATCGCCCCCGTCAACGCCGCGGTCTCGACGAGCATCGGCACCATGCGCCGCCACTGCATCTCACGGTAGAACACGACGCCGCAGATCAGCGCATAGGCGATGCCCAGCGTCGACACCTCGGTCGCGGTGGCCACGCCTTCGACGACCGCGGCGCGGATCACGAAAGGCAGCAGCACCGCCGGCAGTGCGACAGCGAGAGCACGGCCGATCTGCGCGCCTGTCGCTTTGCGCACCTGCGACAGGTCTTCCTTGCGGTAGCGGAACCAGACCACCACGCACAGTGTCGCAGCGAGCACCAGCCCGGGCAGCATGCCGCCGGTGAACAGTGCTGCGATCGAGACGCCGGTGACCGAGCCGATGGTGATCAGTACCAGGCTCGGCGGGATGGTTTCGGTCTGAGCGCCGGCCGTGGCGAGCAGCGCGACCAGGTCGCCGTCCTTCGCGCCGCGCTTGCGCATCTCGGGAAACAGTACCGGCGCAACGGCGGCCATGTCGGCCACCTTCGAACCCGAGATGCCCGAGACGAGGTACATCGCGCCCAGCAGCACGTAAGACAGGCCACCGCGCACATGGCCCAGCAGGCTGGCGAGGAAAGCAACCATGGCGCGCGCCATGCCAGTCATCTCGATCAGCAGGCCGAGGAAGACGAACAGCGGCACCGCGAGCAGGATGATGTGCGACATGCCCTCGTCCATGCGACCGATCATCACCTCCACCGGCAGCGATGTGGTCAGCGTCAGGAAGCCGAAGGTCGCCAGGCCGAAGGCAAC
>JANMHY010000287.1:0-2609 GCA_031375525.1 Burkholderiales bacterium | reverse complement strand
AAGGAATCTCATGAAGACTTCGCGTTTCATTGTCGCCGCCGCGCTGTTGGCTGGCACCACGGCGTCCTTCGCCGCCGCGCACACGAACACCATGCCCCGCATGGATGCCAACGGTGACGGCATGGTCTCCAAGCAGGAGTTTCTGAGCCATCACGAAGCAATGTTCGACAAGATGGACAAATCCGGCAAAGGCATGATTCCAGCCAAGGACGTGGAAATGTCGATGCGCGCCTCGCGCGCAGAGAAGATGAGGGTCAACGAGCGCGCTCGCAAGGGCGAGGGCGCGGAGACCCCTGCCCCGGCTGCGAAGTAGTCTCGGCGATCTTCGGCGGCGTCAGCCGCCGAAGTTCTTCACCGCAAAGTCCCAGTTGGCGAGCTTGTCGATGAACGTCTCGACATACTTCGGGCGCAGATTGCGGTAGTCGATGTAGTAGGCGTGCTCCCACACATCGACCGTCAGCAGCGCCTTGTCGCCGGTGGTCAGCGGCGTGCCGGCGGCGCCGGTGTTGACGATGTCCACCGAGCCGTCGGCCTTCTTCACCAGCCAGGTCCAGCCCGAGCCGAAGTTGCCGACCGCGCTCTTGACTAAGGCTTCGCGGAAGGCGGCGTAGCTGCCCCATTTGGCCTTGATCGCGTCGGCCAGTTTGCCGCCGGGCTCGCCGCCGCCATTGGGCTTCATGCAGTTCCAGAAGAAGGTGTGGTTCCAGATCTGCGCGGCGTTGTTGTAGATGCCGCCGGAGGCCTTCTTGACGATGTCCTCGAGCGCCATCGCTTCGAACTCGGTGCCCTTTTGCAGGTTGTTCAGGTTGACCACGTAAGCGTTGTGGTGCTTGCCGTGATGGAACTCGAGCGTCTCCTTGCTGTAGTGCGGTGCCAGCGAGTCGATCGGAAACGGCAGCGGCGGCAGGGTGTGTTCCATGAGCGTGTCCTGTGGTGTTTGAAGGGGAGAAGTCGATTCTAGGCAGCTCAGGCAGGCTGGCACGACAGACGGGTCATTCGCCTACAACGTGAACCCTCGCCTGGCCGTCGTGCCAGCGCAGCGCCAGCGGCTGGCCGGCGCGCACGGCGTGCGCCGACACCACCGCACGCTGCTGCTCGTCGAGCACGAAGGCGTAGCCGCGCGCCAGCACACGCATCGGGTCGAGCGCGCCGAGCCGCCCGCCGAGCGCGGCCAGGCGCGACTGCTCGGCATGCAGGCGCGCGGTGACGGCGCGCTGCAGCCGCTCGCGCTGCCGCGCGGCCGCTGCGGCGTGGGCTTGGCGCACACGGCGCCAGGCGCGCGCGCGCCGGTGCGCCCGCGCCGGCAACCGCTGCTGCGCGCGCGACACGGCCTGCCCCGGCCGCGCCAGTTGCAGCGCCAGGCGATCGAGCCGTTGGGCTTGCACCTCGAGACGACGCGTGATGCTGCGCTGGAGGTGGCGCGCGATCTGCGCCAACGCCGCGAGCAGCGCCGCGCGCTCAGGCGCGACGAGTTCAGCGGCCGCCGTCGGCGTGGCCGCGCGCATGTCGGCGGCAAAGTCGCACAGCGTGACGTCGGTTTCGTGGCCGACGCCGCTGACCACCGGCATCGGCAGCGCCGCCAGCGCGCGCACGACGCGCTCGTCGTTGAAGGCCCACAGGTCTTCGATCGAGCCGCCGCCGCGGGCGACGATCAGCACATCGACCTCACGACGTTGCGCCGCCGCGGTCAAAGCAAGCAACAGCGCCGCTGGCGCTTCGCTGCCCTGCACCAGCGACGGATAGACGATGACCCGCACCTGCGGCGCGCGGCGCGCCAGCGTCGTCAGCATGTCGTGCAGCGCCGCGCCGGCCAGCGACGTGACGATGCCGACGCGCTGCGCAAACGCCGGCAAGGCGCGCTTCTTCGCCACATCGAACAAGCCCTCGGCTTCGAGCTTGGCCTTCAAGCGCAGGAACTGTTCGTACAGCGAGCCCGCGCCGAGGGCGCGCATCGACTCGACAACGAACTGCATTTCGCCGCGCGGCTCGTACACCGCGACGCGGCCGCGCAGCTCGACCTGCTGGCCGTCGCGCGGCGTGAAGTCGAGCAGCGACGCAGCGCGGCGGAACATCGCGCAGCGCACCGACGCCGCCGCGCCGTCGGCGTCCTTCAGCGTGAAGTAGCAATGGCCGCTGGCAGCGCGCGTGAAGCCGGACAGCTCGCCCTGCACCGTGCAGGCGCCGAAGCGCGCGGCCAGCGTGTCGCTGATGGCGACGAGCAGCGCCGCCACGCTCCAGGCACGCGCGCCGGGCAGCGCTGCCGCGGCGTCAACCACGGTCGGCCAGCGCGCCGCAGCGCAGCAAGTGCTCCACAGCCGCACAGCATCGTGCACGGTCGCGCGAGAGCCCCCCGCAAAGCCAGGGTGTGCGTTGCAAGTGATTGATTTGAAAGAAGTTTTTCATGCCCTATATCTGTGCAATGTGTTGCCGAGCGAGTTGCCATGCGAACTTGCGCCGTCTGCGCGCTGCTTACCCACACAGTTGTCCACAGTCTCGGTGGATGAACTGCGGGCCGGTGCGCATTGGTGATCGCTGCGGCGGCAAACGAATGCAAGGCGACAGCCACCACGTGCCGACTGGGACCATAATCGCGCGCCTTGCGGCCCCCG
>JANMHY010000259.1:0-1978 GCA_031375525.1 Burkholderiales bacterium | reverse complement strand
TGCTGATGACCGGCTTCACGCGCATCGTCATCGTGCTGTCGCTGCTGCGCCAGGCGCTGGGCACGCAGGCCGCGCCGCCGAACCAGGTGATCGTCGGCCTGTCGCTGTTCCTGACCTTCTTCGTCATGGGCCCGACCTTCGACAAGGTCTATGACAACGCCTACAAGCCCTTCAACGAGAACCGCATCAACGCCGAAGAAGCCTTCAAGCGCGGCGAGGCTCCGTTGCGCGAGTTCATGCTGAAGCAGACGCGCCAGGCCGACGTGATGCTGTTCGCGCGCCTGGCCAAGCTGCCGGCCGACAGCAAAGCCGAAACGGTGCCGCTGAAGGTGCTGGTGCCCGCGTTCGTGACGAGTGAACTCAAGAGCGCGTTCCAGATCGGCTTCATGATCTTCATTCCGTTTCTGATCATCGACATGGTCGTCGCCAGCGTGCTGATGTCGCTCGGCATGATGATGCTGTCGCCGGTGCTCGTCGCCCTGCCCTTCAAGCTGATGCTGTTCGTGCTCGCCGACGGCTGGAACCTGCTGCTCGGCTCGCTTGCAGCGTCATTCGCCACCTAGCCACCGTCGTTCACATGGATGCCTCTCAAGTCTTCACCGCCGGCCAGCAAGGCCTGTGGGTGCTGTTGATGGTCAGCGCGCCGGTGCTGCTCGTCGTGCTCGTCGTCGGCCTCGTCGTCAGCGTCTTCCAGGCGGCGACGCAGATCAACGAAGCCACGCTGTCGTTCGTGCCGAAGATCATCGCCGCCGTGGTCGTGCTGGCCGTCGCCGGGCCGTGGATGATGACGACGCTGGTCGAGTACTTGCAGCGCACGTTGCAGGCGATACCTTCGGCCGTCGGCTGAGTTCATGACGGTCCCAAGCTCGCTATGCTCCCACCTCCCGAAGGGAGCGCAGGCCGCTTGGGAGCAGCCCGGCGCCGGCCTGTCGTGATCACCCTCACCGAAGCCCAGCTCACCGCCTGGCTGGCGCCGCTCTTCTGGCCCTTCATCCGCGTGCTGGCGTTGTTCTCGTCGCTGCCGGTGCTCGGTCAACGCGTGGTGCCGGTGCGCGTGCGCGTCGGCCTGGCGTTGCTGATCGTCGTTGCCGCGCAGGCCTCGCTGCCCGAGATGCCGGCCGTGGCGTTCGACTCGCCGCTGGCTTTGGCCCTGGTCGCGCAGAACGTGCTGATCGGCGTCACGCTCGGCTTTGCGGTGCGCATCGTCTTCGCCGCGGTCGAGTTTGCCGGTGAGTTGATCGGCCTGCAGATGGGCCTGAACTACGCCGGCTTCTTCGACCCGGCCAGCGGTGCGCAGGGCACGGCGACCGCGCGCTTCTTCGGCGCCACGGTCGGCTTCCTGTTCATCGCCATCAACGCGCACCTGCTGGTCGTGGCCGCGGTCGTGCAGAGCTTTCACGCCTTCCCGGTCGCCAGCGAACCGTTTGCGTTCCTGCGCACGCTGCAGCCGCAGGCCTGGGGCGCCGAGGTCTTTGCGATCGGCCTGTGGATCGCGCTGCCGCTGGTCGGCATGCTGCTCTTCGTCAACCTCGTGCTCGGCATCATCTCGCGCGTGGCTTCGCAGATGAACATCTTCGCCATCGGCTTTCCGGTCACGCTCGGCGTCGGCCTGCTCGGCATGCTGCTGACGCTGCCGATGATGCAGGCGCCGTTCACGATGGCCCTCGAGCGCATGCTGGAGAAGTTTCAGTAGCCTCGCGGCACGCGGCCCCTCAAGGCGCAAAGCAATAGAACAGGCCGCCGCTGCCCAGCTCCTTGATCGCGGCCGCGCTGCAGCCACGCGTCAGGTGCGCCGAGTTCCACGACGTGGCCCAAGCCTCGCGGATCGCGCTCGCCCGGTCGTGGTGGCCGACGAGCGCGGCGCCCTGCTCGCCCGAGCGCATCCAGTTGCCGCAGGTCATGTCGGCGTCGAGCGACGACGGCGCTGTGCC
Source organism: Burkholderiales bacterium (assembly GCA_031375525.1). GTDB lineage: Bacteria > Pseudomonadota > Gammaproteobacteria > Burkholderiales > Burkholderiaceae_C > CADEEN01. Next base: position 47 of record JANMHY010000259.1, on the reverse strand, counting down.
GTCGATGCGCGTGCCGGTGAGGATGTCGTGCATCGCGCCGGCGGTGC